>JAYTIB010000555.1:0-29854 GCA_043732205.1 Schlesneria sp.
TCGCGAGTCCTTCCTGTGACCTGGTGATAATTCCAAGATCCAGTCATGGGACAGGACTCGCTTTCTTGCAAGACCAACTTCCAACGCCCAAACCAAAGATCGCAACTTCAAAACTTACGCGTCGGGTTACTTGAACTCCGACGCCAACTCTCGGAAATAGAACATGCACAGCCCCTTAGTGGCCGCAGAGGTCCGATGCCGGACGGTCAACAGTGCGCGTCTCGCAGGGGCTGGGAACGGCGGTTGCTGGTCAGCGATTTGTTCCGGTGACGGCGGTGTCTGCCTTGGCAGGCAGAGTCCGTATAACCGTTCTTACCAACACGCTGGTGGCTCTCTCAGACGGTAGGTACGCATGGTGGATCATTCAATCAGCGCGGAATCGCCGGTGCCGCGTGTTGCGGTTTGGCAACATGTGGTGTCCGCGGTGTTGGTTTTGGGATTCATCGCCACCGGGTGGCTGCGGCTCAACGATTGCGATTTGTTTAATCCCGACAGTCCCCGCTATCTGATCTATGCGCAGTCGCTGGCCGACACCGGTCAGTACCGGGCGATCGATACTCCGGGGGCTCCGCCGTACACGTGGCGACCGCCCGGTTTGCCGATCCTGTTGGCGCCGGTGTTGAAGTTCCTGCCGTACGATGTTGTGGCGGCGAAGTGCGTGGTGTTGCTGACGGCGGCGTTGTTGCTGGCGGTCGTGCATGCGCTCGCCTCGTCGACTCGCGGGGGTTGGAGTGGTCCGCTGATGGTGGCCGTTGTGGGATCTAGCCCGATGTTTCTGTCGCTGGCCACCGAGGTCTTGACCGAGGTGCCGTATGCGCTGGGAATCCTGGCGGTGTTGTATTGGATCGGCCGGTGGGACGACTCGACCAGTGGAACTCGCCGGGCCGCGTATGCGGGGGCACTCGTCGCGCTGGCCTTCACGCCGGTCGTGCGGACCATTGGTGTGGCACTGGTGGCAGCGGTGGGGCTGTGGAGTCTTACCTCGCGCCGGCGATTGAAGTTGTTGCCGGCGGTGGCCGTGGCGGTCGCGTGTCTCGGATGGATGGCGTGGCGCAGCCGGATGGCGGCGGGCAACAACTATGCGGGATCGCTGCTGCAGTCGATTCGCGAGCATGGTCTGCCGAGCGTCATCGCGGATGTTACGCGGGCGCTGGGCTTCTATGCATCGGTCTTTCCGGGTGTGCTGCTGCCGGGACTGACCAACGAGCAGACGTTCTATGCGCCGATGGTGATTGGCCCGCTTCCCTCGTTGTCGGGATTCGGCAGACTGGTCGCCGCCGTCACATTGATGGTGACTGCGTTGGCAATCGTCGGGCTGTGGCAGCAGCGAGGCCGCGGTGGGGCGGCCGGGTTGCTTTACGTGCCGTTGTACTGTGCCTGCCTGGCCATCTGGCCTTGGCGGCACGAGCGTTTTCTGTGGCCGATGGTGCCGCTGGTCTGGGCATTCTTTCCGGCCGGCTGCAACCTGATTGGCCGAGCACTGCCCCGTCAATGGCGACTGGTTTCACAGCCTGTCATTGTCATGGGACTGTTGGCTCTGTGTGTCTGGCAGTCTCTGGGGGATGCGGCGTTGATCTCCACGAACCAGCGTTTCCTGGCGGATCGGGACGCCTTCCACAATCACGAGGCACCCGGCTTCTACTTCGGTGACTGGCGCAAGGCGGGTCGGTGGATTCGCGAGAACTCGGCACCGCATTCACGAATGCTCGCGTGGCAGGCGGCGGTGGGCGGGACGGCCCATCGGTATCAGCGTCGCGTGCAGTTCGAAACACTGACCCCGGACAAGGTCCGTCAACAGATCGCCGGTTTTTCGGCGCGGTATCTGGTCGTCACCACGGCGCAGTTTGGAGTCGGCTTTGGCTGGCGGCAGGTGTTCTCTGATCCGGCGTACAGCCTGACGGTGGTCTACCAGGACCGCGATGTGGCGGTGCTGGAAGTGGGCCCGAATCGCAACGGCACGGTCTCGCGCACCGGGTATACAGAATGGATGGAGACTCAGCGGACCGCGTTGGATGCGGTCCTCGCCCACTCGCCCGATCGGAACGACCTGATCGCCCGCAAGGCGGAACTGTTGCGCGAGGAGGGCCAGACTCAACAGGCCATCGCACTGTATGAGGATCTCGTGCGCCGCGGCATGGTGACCGTGCGCGTCTGTTCGTCGCTGGGTTGGTTGTACTTTGCCGAGCGAAAGTACGAGCTCGCGGCACACTTCTTGGACTTGGCCAGCGGATTGCCGAATGCGGAACCGGTGGCCGCATCTCTGGCGGATGGAGCGAGGAAGGCGCGCGAGCGGCTTCACGAAACCCCGGACGATTCGACCGACACGTCGCTCGACAAATCGATCGAACAGTCGCTGCGCAGGATTCAAGGCCAGGTCGAGTCGTTGAGCTTTGCCGACGCGGAGCGCGAGGCCGACGCCATCCTGCCGCGCGCCCCGGAGCATGCCGGGTTGAACTACTGGCGCGGCTATCTGCATCAACTCTTTGGCGAGCGGGACCAGGCCGAGACCTGCTATGTCCGCGCGGTGCAATCGGGCTCGAACGAGGCCCGCGGGAAGCTGCTGCTGCTGCGGTGGGAACGGGCGATTCAGCAGTCGGCGTCGTCTGTGGTAAATGTCGAAGGGGCGAGCGAGCCTGTTGATCCGAGCGCGATGGCCTCGCACGTTCGACTGGCCAAACTCTACGACGAGCATGGTTGGAGCGGCCGGTCAGTGGCGGTGTTGGAGGCGGCCCGTCAGCGGTTTGGCGACCAGCCCGAAATCCTCGCACCGCTGGCCGAGCTGTACCTGCAATTCGCCCGACCCGAGGAAGCCGCGCCACTCTTCCGATTGGCCCAGCAAGCGTGGCCGCATGAGAAATCAGTGCGCCAGGGACTGTCCGCCGCCGAAAGCGCGCTGCGCGTTCCCAAATTCTGAATCGGTTTCTGTAGTCCGGACGCCCTCGTCCGGACGAAGGCGTCCGGACTACCACCGACGTTTAACCGCTACGCCGATGGCGTGCGCGAGAACAACGGTCCGCACCCGCCTGCGCGCACGCCGTTGGCGTAGCGGTTAAACGAAAACGTCTCACTTCGGGCCGCGGGGTTGAACTGGGGTCGTACCTACTTCGCGGACGCGCATGCGACGGCATTTGGTGCCGTCACTCGCCGTTCGTGTGCGCCGGAAGGTATCGTATTCAGAGTGCTCTCAGCCACTCCCAGTCAGGTTTGTGATTCATGACATTGCCGGTTGAACATCGCGATTTTGACCGATCCCGATTGCACGAGGACGAGTTGGCGGCCGATCCGTTTGTGCAGTTTCAACGCTGGGTCGATGATGCGGTGGCCGCGAGGATCTTCGAGTGGGAAACGATCACGGTCGCGACGGCGACTCGCGACGGGGCTCCGTCGGCCCGGACGTTGTTTCTGCGCGGTGCGGACGAACGCGGATTCGTGTTCTACACGAACTACGACAGCCGCAAGGGGACTCAACTCGCCGAGAACCCGCGCGCGGCACTCGTGATTCACTGGCGCGAGCTGGAGCGGCAGATCTGCATCGAGGGGGATGTGGAACGGATCTCGGTCGAGGAGTCGGATGTGTATTTCGCGACGCGGCCCCTGCAAAGCCAGTTGGGGGCGTGGGCGTCCCGTCAAAGCCAGCCGCTCGATTCGGCCGAGACGCTCGCCCAGCGCGTGGACCAGTTGCGGCAGCAGTTCGCGGGGGGCGCGGTTCCGCGTCCCGCACATTGGGGCGGCTATCGCGTCGTGCCGAACCGGATCGAATTCTGGCAGGGTGCTCCGGGCCGGTTGCACGATCGGTTCGTCTATCTGCGGCAGGACGAGGGCGCGTGGACGTGGAGCCGGTTGAATCCGTGAGCGAGGAGTTCGTTTAACCCTGAGCCAACGGCGAAGGCTGCGGGTGCCAACGCTCTATTGGTATGACGTGCCGTGCGATCGGAAGCGCTGGTGCCCACCGCCGTCGCCGTTGGCTCCGGGTTAAACGAACTGAAGGCTGGCTGTTCGCCGTCACGCCGGCTTTGTCCGGTCGAGAGCCAACTGCTTCATCGCGCGCAGGTCGAGTTTGCCCGTGCCCAGCAGCGGGATCTCTTCGACTTCGAGGAACGAATCGGTCGAGGGAATCCACAGGTTGGGGAGTCCCTCTTTGGAGAGTTCGTCGATGATCTGGGACACGGGCTTGTTCAGGCGCTTGTGCAGGACGATCAGACGTTCGCCCTTCTTTTCATCGGGGATCGATGACACGGCGACTTGAATCCCCGCGTCGGCGTTGGCCGGGTCTTCGCAGATCTTGGAGAGGCATTCTTCCACGCGGAGATGCGGCACCATTTCGCCGCCGATCTTGGAGAAGCGGCTGATGCGTCCGGTGATGTGGATGAAGCCCTCGTCGTCGACCAGGCCCATGTCGCCCGTGTCGTACCAGCCGTCCCTGATGACGGCCGCGGTTTTCTCGGGGCGGTTCCAATAGCCGACCATCACGTTCGGCCCCTTGATCAGCAGCAGTCCCTCGTGGTTGACCCCCAGCGGCTCGCGTGTCACGGGTTCGACGGCGCGAATCACGACGCCGGGCAGCGGGCGACCGACGGTCCCCAGTTTGGTCCCCTTCTGAAGAATCGCATCGCTGCGATGGTCGGGGATGTTGACGGCCGCCGGTCCCGATGTTTCGGTGGCTCCGTAGCCTTCCGACGGCAGGATGCCAAACTTGTTGCGGAACTGTTCGGCCAATTCCAGCGGCAGTTTTTCGGCCCCGACGACCGCCAGGTCGAGCTTGTGGAACTGCTCCTTCTCACACCGCTTCAGGTAACCGCGCAGGAATGTCGGTGTCCCGAACAGGATCGTCACGCCGTGTTGCTGGGCCAGCCTGCCGATCTCTTTGGAGTCCAGCGGATTGATGTGATAGACGACCTTCGGCGTCAGGCACATCGGCAGCCACAGCGCGGCCAGATATCCGAGCGAATGGAAGATCGGGACCACGCCCAGGACCACGTCATGGTCTTCGACTTGGAAGATCTGGTTGGCGGCGTCGACGGTCGACGAGATGTTGTGGTGGGAGAGCAGCACTCCCTTCGGTTCGCCCGTTGATCCCGAGGTGTAGATTGCGGTGATCGGATCATCCAGCTTCACGCGATTCAGTCCGAGCCACCGGTCCAGGATCGCTGCCGGCAGCACGAACGCGCCGAGTCCCGACAGCAGCCGATCGATGCCGCGGACCTGTTCCTTCATGTCTTCCAAGAAGACGAACGGAACCTCCAAGTTGAACGGTTTCTTTTCGATGAACCGTTTGCTCGTGATGACATGCTTCACGCCGGCGTCGCGGATGCAGTAGTTGATGTCCTTTTCCGACATCGTGTAGTTCAGGTTCACGGTGACGCGGCGGGCCAGCGTGACCGCCAGGTTGGCCAGAGCGCAACCGACGGTTGGCGGCAACAGGATTCCGATGTGTTGTTCGTCGCGGGCCAGCACGTCGCGCAGCAGCACGCGGCGAAAGGCGAGGACCGAGGCCAGCAGCATGCCACCGGTCAACTCGACGCCGGTCGAATCCGCCATGCGGGGCCGCTTGGACGTCTTCTTGCAGGTGCGAACAAACAGTCGCGCGGGAGTCAACTCGCCGCTCTTGGCCGCCTCCATCGCATCCGCCCCCTGTTCCTGAACGGCAAATCGGACTTCGTGTACATTCTTCGGCTCAAAGATCGGCTTCCCAAACAGAATCGACACGGGATACGGCCACTGGCGCGGCCGCTTCCAAAAGAACTTGCCGCCCCGGAAGCTGAAGATGCTGCCCCACAGGCCGTGAAGGTAGACGGGAATCACCGGCGCGCCGGTCCCCTGCAGGATCTTCAGCATGCCCGGCGCGAAGGGTTGAATCTGTCCGGTGCGGGTCAACTGACCCTCGGGAAAGATGCAGACCAAGCTCCCCTGGTTGAGGGCTTCGCGGGCGGCCTTGAGCGAAGCGATCAGCGACTTCGGCCCGCCGTCCGCCTTGATCGGGATGACGTCGTACATGCGCGCGAGCCAACCGAGCTTGGGATTGTTCACGTACTCGGCATAGACGATGAACCGCGCGGGTCGCGGCAGGTGGATCATCAACAGGATGCCGTCGATGAACGTCACGTGGTTGGGGGTCAGCAATGCCGGGCCGGTCTTGGGGATGTTCTCCAGCCCTTGAATCCGGACTTTATAGATGGTGTGACTGGCCAGCCAGACGACGAATCTCAGCGTCGCCCCCGGCAGCAATAGAATGATGTAGATCGCGACCGGAATCGTGCCCAGTCCCGCCAGGAGGAACACAAAGCTGGGTGAGAAATTCTGGATGTCGATCATCCAATAGTACGCCCCTGAGATGGCCAGGATGCCGGAGAATGCCAGGAAGTTCGTGGCGGACAGCACCTGCCCCAATTGTCGCGGCTCACTCCGGTGTTGCAAGTAAGCTTCGAGCGGGACATCGAACAGCCCGGCACTGGCTCCCAGAAAACCGAGTGATACGCAGGTCGCATAGAACGCATAGTCCGGTGATGAATGGCCCCACGAACCCGCCAGGCAGAGCAGCATCGACCAGACGGCCACGCCGATCGCGCCGAGTGGCACGATCCCCAGTTCCACATGCCCGCCCGACCACCGTCCCGCGAGCACGCTTCCCGCACCCACGCCCAGGACCAGCATCATTCCCAGCACACCGATGCGGTGCTGCGGCATCTTGAGTTCCTGCTGCCCGAGTTGGTCCACATTCATCTGGGCCAGCGAGGCGAGTGTCCAGAAGAACGCGATTCCGAGAGCCGCCCGCAGCAACGGACGGTCACTCGCCAACAACTTGATCGACGTGACGGTTTCGGCGAACGGATTCCAGGGAACCGTCCGCGTGACATCGGCGGCGGGCACGAAGCGGACACCGAGGCTGACCAACCAGCCGACAACGGCAATCGCCAGAATCGTCGCCGCGGCGGGCATCAACGAACTGAGAGTGATCACATCCGTCGGCGTTGGCTGAACGTGTGAAGCCAGCAGGTTTCCGAGCAGAAAACCGACTGCGGCGGGAACGACGGTCATCAACCCCATCAGTCCGTTGGCCTGCGACAACTGCGATTCTTCAACCTGCTCGGGAATGCTTCCCGACTTCGAAGGTGAAAACAACGCAGCCATCGCACCGGTCAGCACGACCACCACAAACAACAGTGCCATCTGCCCGGACAGGATGGCCGCCATGCCCAACAGCATGATGATGATCTCGGCGATCTTGCAGGCGCGGATCACCCGCGCCTTCGAGAAGCGGTCTGCCAGATATCCGGCGGGCGTGGCGAACAGGATGAAGGGGAGCGTGAATCCCGCCAATCCAAGCGACAGAGCGGCCGCCGGTCCCAGCACTGGTTCGCCCGTCGGCCCCAGCGTTTGTTTGGCCAGCGGCACGACCAGCCAGCGAAACGTGTTGTCGTTCAGCACGGTCAGAAACTGCACGGCCAGCAGACTCAGGAAACTTTTGGACATCAAGGGTTCGCGCGGAAGGACCGGCTGCGGCGCGGGTTCGACCCCGTCATGCCACGATTCGTCCAGCGCTTCCGTCGAATCCGGGGTGGTCATCAGTCAGATTCCTGGTGGGATTGTCGAGTCGCCTTGTCGGGCACCGCGAAAGAGATGCTTCGGGAAGGGAGCACTATCCCCGATGACGAGTGTTTTGAAAAGCCAGTCCATCGTCCGATCGGCAGGCGGAGAAGCGACGGCAATGTCACGCGGATTTCAGCAACTCCCCCAGAATGTTGTCGTGGGGATAGGGGTGTCCGCGGTGTTGCCGGAAGGCTTCTCCGTACGCCGTGCCGATCCCGGCCCCGCGTGCCGCCGACCAGCGGCGGCAGCCCTCCAGGTATTCGTCCAAGCCATGCTGCCGCCGCAGCCATTCTCGTTGACTGGCGTGGCAGGCGAGCATCCGCAGCTTGGTCTCAAACGTGGCCGAGACATCAATGATGAAGTCGGTCGGCTGCGGCTGGCCGTAGTGGTCGATCCCTTCAATGGCGTCGACGTAGTACAGATGCGGGATCTTCTGCGTCGCGGGGGCGGGATCCCATTGTTGAGTCGCGTAATTCGGACAACTGGCGTTGAAGCAGGCATCGCGGACCAACCGGCTGGTCAGTTCGTGGTCGCTCATGTAGTCGATGGGCGGGGCGGTGATGACGATGTCGGGCCGCGTGCGGCGGATGACTTCGGTCACACGGCGGCGGCTGTCGTTGTCGACGACGATGCTCAGGTCGCGGAATTCGAGACAGGTGTAATCGGCTCCGATGATGTCCGCCGACCGTTGCGCCTCGGCACGACGCACGGCGGAGATTTCGTCCGGGGGAAGTTCCGCGCTGCCGCAATCACCGGGGGTCATCGTCGCCAGCGAGATCGGGCAACCGAGTTGCTTCAGTCGCAGCAAAGTGCCCGCGCATTGAATTTCAATGTCATCGGGGTGGGCGTGGATCGCCAAGACGCGCGGAGAGGTGGATTGCATGGTCGCGGAACCTTGGTAGTACGGCCAGAAGCACATCCGCCTGTGTAGCCATGTCGACACGTGCCGTCAAACTCACCAACCCGCAGCGTGAGTTTTGAATTTGCCTAGTTTGGGATTTCAGCCCCAACGGGGCGATGTTATGCCAGCCCAGGGCAACGCCCTGGGTTGGCAGTTTACCGTGATTTTCAAGCCCTGAAGGGGCGACTCTATTCCTGCGAGCAACATAGGGCCGCCCCTTCAGGGCTTGAGATTCTGTGACGACCGGTACCCAGGGCGGCGCTCCCGTTGGTCGCTTGCCCTGGGCTAACTTAGGGCTGCCCCGTTGGGGCGGAAATCCAAAGCAGCGCAACTTCACAAAGCTTGAGCGAGGGCGAGCGTCCCATGAGACAATCAGATCGTTGCCATCTTCGAGTGGCTCGCCCTCGCTTACGCATCGGGTTACTGGTCGGAAGTCTCCCCTGGAGCGAATGTCGAACCGGGGTTGAGTGAAGTCGGCCGAGTTTGTAACGTTTGCAACCCTCTCCCTTCCAACCACGAGTCACACGACAAGGATGTCGAGTGTTCCTGACGCGATCGATTCGCCGCAAACTGGTCATCGGCCTTGGGCTGGTCTGCCTGATGCTCGGGATCCTCGCCCTGGCGGGACTCACCGGGTTGATGTCATATCGGGCGGTCGTGCTGGACCTGGAATTCAACCAGAACCACGAACCGCATCCGACGGATCTGTCGGTCGCCTGTGCCGCGCTGTTTGATCCGCTGCTGGGCAACGTGCAACTTAGCGGGAACCCGTTCGCGGCCGTGCCCCAGCGCGAGCAACCGCTGGAGTTTGACCCGGACAAGTGGTCGGTGCAGATCCAGCGGGTCCGCGAGGAACTGAGGGAGTTTCGCGGCCGGGTGGACCGGTTGCCGCCGTCGGCTGCGGTCCGGCAGTCCCAGTCGATCATGCACACCAAGCTGGACGTGATCCATTTCATGCTCCGCCGGTTGGATGTGGCCCAGTCGCGACTGAACACCGCCGAAGATCGCGGCAAGGTTTTGGAGTCGATGCTCCGCGACGTGGCACGCATCCAGTCGATCATTCAGGAGATCCCCAATCCGGGGACCGAGAGCTCGCTCAAAGAGGCGCATTCCGTCTACAAATCGCGGCTGATTTGGATCGGGGGCTGCCTGTTGTGCATTCCGATCCTGCTCGTGTTTCTGGTCCGTTGCGGCCACGCTTGGATTTTCGTCCCCATCCGGAAGCTGCATGAGGCGGCGTCGCGCGTGGCCAACGGTGACTACAGCCACCGGTTGAAGCTGCGAGGGCGCGATGAAATGGTCGATCTGGCCAACGTCTTCAACCGGATGATCGAACGGTTTCAACGCGACAAGGCGAAGCTGGACCGCGAAGTCGAAGAGCGCAGCCGGCAGTTGCTGCGGAACGAGCAGTTGGCGGGGATCGGGTTTCTCGCCACCGGCATCGCGCATGAGATCAACAATCCGCTCTCCGCGATTGCGATGGCCGCCGAATCGCTGATCGGCCGGCTGGCGGAAGCGGGGGACGACTTCGGCTCGTCGCCGGACGATCACGAGTTGCTCAAGACATACCTCGAAATGATTCAGCGGCAGTCCAATCGTTGTCAGGAGATCACGACGCGCGTGCTGGACTTCACCCGCAACAATGCGCCGCGACAGCGTCACGATCTGACGAAGATCGTCGCGGAGGTTCTCGACATGGTCGGCCACATGAGCCGCTTCAGTCACCACAACATTCAGTTCGACCGCAGCCGGTCCCATTTTGTCGACGTCAATGCGCCGGAGATCCAGCAGGTGATCATCAATCTTGTGGCCAACGGCCTGGAAGCGATGGAGACCGCGGGAACCATGCAGGTCGGCATCACCGAATCGCTGGACGAGGTCGTGTTGACCGTCGAAGACTCCGGCTGCGGCATGACGCCCCACGTGCTCGCCAACCTGTACGAACCGTTCTTCACCGAAAAGTTGCCGGGGAAAAAAGGGACGGGACTGGGGTTGTCGATCACCAACCGAATCGTCGCGGACCACGACGGACGGATCGAAGCCAGCAGCGACGGACCGGGGACGGGAAGCACCTTCCGCGTTCACTTGCCTCGCAAGGCGGGAGGCATCGCACGTGCTGCTTGAACACCGTGAACGGACATTGCGACATCTGAAACCTTCTGATATGAAGCCGATGCTCATCCATCGGCTCTCAACGCCACACTTCGTCCGAACCGCATCGGGTCGCTGACACGGAAGTCACGACAGGGGCAAGGAGACCGCCCGTTGACTGCTGCTGCCGCCATTAACAAGCTGCGAATTCTGTTCGTCGACGATGAACAAGATCTTCGCAATATCATGAAATTCGAACTGCCGCGCATGGGACACGAAGTGGTCCTGTGCGAGGACGGTCAGGCCGCCCTGAAGGCGCTGGGATCGCAGACGTTCGACGCCGCCATCGTCGACCTGCTGATGCCGGGGCTAAGTGGCTGGGATGTGATCGAGCACATCAAGAAGGTTTCGCCCGAGACCGAGATCATCATCAGCACGGCTCACGGTGACATGGAATCGGCGATCCAAGCTGTCCGCGCCGGAGCCTACGATTTCCTCCGCAAGCCATGCAAGCTGTTTGAAATCTCCGCCACGCTGAAGCGGATCGCCGACAAACGAACGCTGACCAACAAGACGATCGCCCTCGAATCACGGCTGAAAGCGGTGGAAGGTTCACCCGACCTGATCGGCCGCACCCCCGAAATGCTGCGCGTCAAGAAGCTGTGCGAGAAGATCGCGCCGACCGATTCCAGCGTCCTGATCCTCGGTGAAACGGGAACCGGCAAGGAACTCGTCGCCCGCCGGATTCATGACCTGAGCAAACGAGCCCACATGCCGTTTGTCGCCGTCAACTGCGGTGCGCTCCCCGAGAACCTCGTCGAAAGCGAATTGTTCGGGCATGGCAAGGGAGCGTTCACCGGCGCGGACACGTCGCGCAAGGGACTGCTGGAAGTGGCCAACGGCGGCACTCTGTTCTTGGATGAACTCGGCGAACTCGACAAGCAGATGCAGGTCAAGATGCTCCGGTTCCTGGAGTCGGGCGAAGTGCGGCGTGTCGGTGAAAACGACGCGTTTCACGTCAACGTCCGGGTCGTCTGCGCCACGAATCGCGACCTGCAAGAGATGGTCGCCGAAGGTTCGTTCCGCGAAGACCTGTTCTTCCGGATCAACACGTTCGAGATCCATCTGCCGGCGCTGCGCGAGCGCAAGGATGACATCCCCGAACTGGCCCGCACGCTGATCGCCCGCACTCTCAAGCGGCGCGAGATCCCCGAGAACATCCTGTCACCGGAAACGCTCCATGTGCTCAAGCAGCACGACTGGTCCGGCAACGTCCGCGAGCTGGCCAATGCGCTGGAACATGCCGTCATCATGTCGGACGGAGCGGAGATTCATCCGGAAGACCTGCCGCTCGCCATCCTGAAGCATGCCGACCTGGGAATGATCAAGCCGGCCACGTTGGAAATGCCGCAGCACCCGAAGACGCTCCGCGAAATCGAAATGGACGTCATCTATCAAGTGCTCGACAAGCACCAGGGGGACAAGCCGAAGGCCGCGCTGGAACTCGGGATCGCGCTGAAGACGCTGTACAACAAACTGAACGGCGACCAGTCGAAAGCAGCCGGCTGATCCCGGTCATGTGGAGTGCGGGAATTCATTCCCGCTTTCCTTTCTCTCTCCACGGCCCTTAACGGGGCCGTTTTCGTTTAACCCTGAGCCAACGGCGAAGGCGGCGGTTGCCAACGCTCGATCCACCGTGCCGTGCATCCTCATCCGCGCCGCGATCATGGTCGCCGCGATCTCTCCTCTGCGCTGCGCGCCTTGCTGCGCACCACAGCGTGGTCATCGGAGCTGTGGCACCCATCCCCTTCGCCGCTGGCTCAGGGTTAAGCGATCTTCACGGTACGAACACACGTCGACCGATTGCGTTTCGTCGTGGCACTGCTGAAAATCCCTTCCGCCGGATCTGGCGGAGATTTGTTTTCCGTTCAGGACGGTGAGGACGGCTTTCACTTCAGGATCGACAGCCATGAGCTACGGATACGGGAATCGCGGGCAGAACGGGAATGGCGGCGGGTTTGGCCTCGGAGCCCGGATGATTCCCATTGTCATCGGGTTGATCGCCATCGGCTTCACGATGGTGCGGGGCTGCCAGCACGGGCCGTTCGGCCGAACGCAGGTCGTCGCGCTCTCGACCGAGCAGGAGGAGCGGCTGGGGATGCAGGCGTTCCGCGAAGTGCTCAGCACCTCGAAGGTTGTTCACCGCGGACCCACCGTCGACGCCGTGAATGAGGTCAAGCAGCGGCTGGTCGCGGCGCTGAACACTCCCGAGTTTCAAAGCCGGATCGGGATCAAGATCCCCAAGTTCGAATGGGAACTCGAAGTCGTCGACGAGAAGCAGGTCAACGCGTTCTGTCTGCCCGGCGGCAAGATCGTCGTCTACACCGCGATCCTGCCCGTGGCCGTCAGTGATGCCGGACTGGCGACGGTGATCGGGCATGAGATCTCGCACGCGCTCGGCCATCACGGTTCCGAGCGCATGGCGCAACAGCAGATGGCCAACATTGGACTCACTGCGGCGGGCGCGTCCATCGGCGACATGGATCCAGCCAAGCGGCAGCAAATCATGAGCGTGCTGAACACCGGAGCCAAATTCGGCATCCTCAAATACAGCCGCAACCACGAATCGGAGGCGGACCACATCGGCCTGCTGCTGATGGCCGCCGCGGGCTACGACCCGCGCGAGTCCATCGACTTCTGGCAACGGATGTCCTCGGCCTCCGGCAGTGGTGCTCCTCCGGAATTCGCGTCAACGCATCCCAGCCACGGAACCCGCATCCACGATCTCAAGGGCTGGATGCCCGAGGCGATGTCGCTCTACGAACGGAGCACGGTGAAGAGCCGTCCCCGGGTGTTGCCTGGCGTCGAGTGAGTCCAGCCCCGTGTTGTGGGACTTCACGCGGCGAATGGTGGGTCGTTTGACCCTGAGCCAACGGCGTGGGAGCGATCAACGGTTCGCCCACATTCGCTCCCGCCGATGGCATTGGGGCGAAACGTGGAAACCCGTCATTCATGGCGGCGTGAGGCATGGGTGTCCCGTCGTGAAGCCGGCCTTGGCGGTTGGAATTCTCCCCGCGGCTGTTAGGCTGTACCAGTCCGATGCGACGACATCCTGAACTTCACACCCGAAGGAGCCACGATGACCGACACTGCTGGATCGCTCGACCGTCGTCAGTTTCTGCAAATGACCACGCTGGCTGCGGCGGCATCGCTCGCGCCGGCGATGTTCAACAACGTTTCGGCGCAGGAGAGTCCCGGCCAGGAACTGACCGCGGGGGTGATCGGCACGGGGCGCGGCATGGCTCACGCGAACGCCGTGCTCAGCGCGAAGGGGATCAAGCTGAACTATGTCTGCGACGTCGACCGGAAGCGGCTCGACCTGGCCATGAAGACGGTCACCGACAAGGGGGCGAAGGCGCAGGGGATCACCGATTTCCGGCGGATGCTCGACGACCCCAAGCTGGATGTGGTGTTCATCGCGACGTGCAACCACTGGCACGCGCCGGCGACGATCCTGGCCTGCTCGGCGCAGAAGCATGTCTACGTGGAAAAGCCCGGCAGCCACAATGCCCGCGAGGGAGAACTGATGGTCGCGGCGGCCCGCAAATTCAAACGAGTCGTCCAGATGGGCAACCAGCGCCGGACCTGGCCGGGGATGCGGGAGGCGATCGACAAGCTGCGGGAAGGTGTGATCGGCAAGGTGATGTACGCCCGCTGCTGGTACGACGCCCAGCGGCCTTCGATCGGCAAGGGGAAAGAGGTGCCGGTCCCCGAGTCGCTCGATTACAGCCTGTGGCAGGGTCCGGCCCCCGAGCGGCCGTATGTCGACAACCTGGTCCATTACAACTGGCACTGGCGCTGGCACTGGGGCGGTGGCGAACTGGCCAACAACGGCATTCATTCTTTGGATGTCGCGCGCTGGGGCCTGGGAGTCGACTACCCGACGCAGGTCAGCTTTTTGGGCGGTCGGTATCACTACGACGACGACCAGGAAACGCCCGACACCGGCACCGCGGTCTTCCACTTCGGCGACAAGGGGTGCTCGTGGGAAGTCAGTAGTTGTCTGCCGCGCCGCGAGGAAAAGCACAGCATGGTGATCTTCCACGGCACCGAGGGATCGCTGCACATCGTCGACCCCGGCTACAAGATCTTCAACCTGAAGGGTGAGGAAATCGGCAAGGGGACCGGAGCCGGCGGCGAACAGCAGCACATCGAAAACTTCCTGGACTGCATTCGCACCGGCAAGACTCCGAACTCCGAAATCGAAGAGGGCCAGAAGAGCACGCTGCTGTGCCACCTGGGCAACATCTCGTACAAACTCGGCCGCATGGTGAAGTTCGACCCGGTGACAAAAAAGATCGTCGGAGACAAGGACGCCGAAGCCCTGTGGGGCCGCGAATACCGCAAGGGATGGGAACCGGTGGTGTGAGGCGTCGCCGCACGGGGGCTTTCAATTTGTCGGGCGTCGCAGAAGGTCGACTTGTCGCATCGAAGTGTCCCACACTGCCGTGGATGTTGGGCCTTGTCAGCAGGAGAAATCATGTCGATCGTAGTTCCCGAAACGATTCAGCAGCGCATTCCACCGCTGCGTGCCGGTGACCGACTGACGCGCGACGAATTTGAACGGCGCTATTTCGCGATGCCCGACGTCAAGAAGGCGGAGTTGATTGAAGGAGTTGTCTACATGCCATCCCCTGTTTGTACCGACGAACATGCCAGCCCGCATTTCGACTTCATCACTTGGATGGGAACATACCGCTCTGCGACTCCCGGCATTCAGGGGGGCGACAACGGAACTTTGCGACTCGATCTGGATAACGAGCCACAGCCGGATGCCTTCCTGCGCATTCTTCCCGAGTTTGGCGGGCAATCGAAGACGGTGAAGGGTTATGTCGAAGGTGCCCCCGAACTCGTCGCGGAGGTGTCCGCTTCCAGCGCCAGCTACGATCTGCACACCAAACTGAATGTCTACCGCCGCAACGGCGTCTGCGAATACATCGTGTGGCGGGTCTGGGATGCGGCAATCGATTGGTTCGTCTTGCGGTCAGGGCAGTACGAACGTCTGACACCTGCCAAAGGCGGTGTGTACCGCAGCGAGATTCTGCCTGGCTTGTGGCTCGACCCCCAGGCGCTTCTCGACGGAGACTTGGCTCGCGTGCTGGATGTGGCAAGGCAGGGCACCGCCAGCCGCGACCACGCGAAGTTCGCCAAGCTCCTGCAATCGAGGAAGACCGCGGGAAAATGATGTGGGCCATTGGGGACTGTGGGGGCGGGTCCGGACAGGGACTCATCGTCGCCAAATCTGCCTGTCGCTCGTTCTGCGCCCCAAACTTTGATGCACGCCGCGAAGCGAATGAAGCGGAGCCGGGTATCGACGTTTATGATCGAGTGACGGTCGCGCAAGCACCCGAACTCTCACCGACTGATTGACCGCAGGGAGGTGCGATGAGATTCACGCGAATTGTCGTTGGCGCGATGTTGCTTGGTGCGATGTCCGGTGTGTCGTCCGTTGGCGGCGACGAGATCGCCCCGGAATCGACGTCGGCGACGATCACTCCAATGCGCCGTGTGTTACTGGATCCGCTTTGGACTGATGAACCCGGTGGCGAAATCACGAAGCTGTCGATTTCGCGGTCACATGCGTGGTCGCGCTCACTGAAGGACCAATGTTTCGAAGGGTTGCTCAACGTGAGCCTGCCACTCTCAGTCCCGGTCCAGTGGAAGCATCTTCACGACGGACACTTCTCGTTGGAATTGTTGGTGACGACCGAGAAGCAGACGTGGCGGCGCACAGTGGCCGTCAACTCGGCCGACGGATCCACCAGGATCGACGGCGTGCCGCCGGGACGCTGTCTGGCGATCCTGCGGTCACTCGATCGACAACGGCCGCTGTTCCTCTCGATCACTGCCGAGTTACCCGACCAGGCCGTGCGGGGACTGCAATTTGACGGGAGTCAGACGGGATGCCTCGCGATCAGGATGCTCGACCGCCAAGACCAGCCCGTCAACGCGGGCGAAGTTCGCATCACGCAACGCCCGGAGACCATGAACGACCGCCGAATTCCGGTGCTCCGCTGGAAGATTGAAGACGCGGCCACCTGGTCAAACGCCGCGCAACCGGGGGGAGGAAGTGTTCAGCGTTTGGCAGATGGAACGTTCGTGATCATCGGTCTCGGTCGCGGAAATTACAGCGCAGCGTTTGAACGGAGCGGCGTGTGGGAGCGCGGCGGAGGCGAGATCAATCCCCACGGAGGCGTCTATGTCGAACTGCACCAGCGGGTGGGATTTCATGCCGTGCCGGATGATCCGGCCGAACGCGCCGCGGACCTGCGACTACAGGTCGGGCGATTGCAGAGTCCCCACGCGCCGGTGCGCGCCTGGGGAGTCATCCGGCTCGGCTATCACGGTACGGACGCGGTGCCAGCGGCGCGACAACTGGTCGACGCCCTGGGTGACAGGCGACCGGTTCAGACCAGCGTCGCCAATGAACACGGACTCGGATCGAACGTCGGCTGGCTCGCAAAGACCTCGCTGCTGGAAATCGGCAATGGCGCGGTGCCTGAGTTGATCCGGGGACTGACCGACGCCAGTCCACAGGTTCGTTCGGCCGCTGCGGACATTCTGGGTGATGGCCGTTTCCATGACGTCGCGGCCATCGAGCCCTTGGCGGCTCTCTTCGAGGATCCTGATGTCGCGAACCGATGGATGGCCGCCCGCTCGCTGGGCTGGATCGGCCGGCCCGCCACGTCGCGCCTCGTCGAACTGGCTCGTTCCGGAACGGTCCTCCAGCGACGCTGGGCGGTTTGCGCGCTGGGCATTCCCCGTGATCCCGATACCGACGATGTCGTCCTCGCGGCGCTCGATGACCCCGCGGCCGAAGTCCGATTCGAGGCCGCGGAGCAACTGAGCGACTATGGTCAGGCGCGGATGACGCGACCGCTGATCGCGCGACTGCGGACGACTGATCCCGAGATTCGTCCCCTGTTGATTCGAGCGTTGGAATACATTCGGGAGGACGCGGTCGAAGAACTGCTCGTCGCCATTGATGATGAATCTACGGACGTGCGAATTCGACGGGGCTGCCTGCAAGTCATGGCACACCATTTCGAGTATTGCCACAAGAACGACGTTCGTGCGTTGCCGTTGCTCCACCACATGTCGGACGAGGATGCCGAAGTCCGGCAGTGGGCGACGGCCACGCTGCGATACTCCCTGAAGCTCATCGGGCCGCGAGTCACATTCGACCTGCTTGCGACCGCGCTGCAGGACGCCGATCCGCGCGTGCAAACCGAAGCGGCAGTGGTCTGTTCCGAAGTCGCCAACTCGTCGAAGTCGGATTGTCGCTTGGTGCCTCTGCTGAACCGAGTGTTGGCGGACGCACATCGAAAGTGGCGGGAGGCTGCGAATGAATCCGATTCCCCCGCGCGGGAACCGACACCTGATCAAAGGGTCAGGCTGCGATTGATGACCGAGGCCGCGCAGGCGCTGGGCAAGTACGGCGATCGACGGGCGGTTGAGTCGCTCGTGCAGGTCGCCTCGGCAAACCGGGAGCCCGATTTGAAGGCCGCCATCGTCACGGCGTTGTGTGAGATCGCCGATCTCAAGGGGGCGGCCTTCCTGCGGGGCGAACTGGCCACAAGCAACGTCGCCGTGATCCAGGCCCTTGGGAGGATGAGAGACCGCGAATCGCTGGAGGAACTCGTCGACCTGCTGGAGGATGCCTGGGAGTCGAACGTTCGCGGTGCCGCCGCGACGGCGCTCGGCCGCTTGGACGACGAACGTACCGCTCGTCCGCTGACGAATGTGCTGCGCCGGGCCACCACGGCCAGGTTTCACACGTATCAGGACGACTTTGGTGCTGTGGCACTCGCTCTCGGTCGCGTTGGCGATGCCGAAGCCGCCAGGCTGATGCTCCAGACGGCGCATCGGGTCTCCCCGCCCTGGCCTCGGTTTGAAGGGGGCCGCGATGCTTTTCCACCAAGCGAAACGAGCCTGGAGCACCTCTTGGAATGGCACCCGTATCCGTGGTCGCTGGCCTCGATCGGCCCGGCGGCGATCCCGGCACTGGTCGAAGGCCTCGCGTCCGAACACGCCGTGACTCGCGCTGTCTGCGCCGCGGCGATTGCGCTCTTGCCCGATGGGCCGTACTCAACCTCCTCCAGATGGAGCGAAGTGGAGGTTTGGACTCATGCCGAAGTGTTCGAAGTCGAATTGCAGCGTGAGACGCCGGCTGTGACGACGGCGGTGCTCAAGGCCATCCTGGACGATGAGCCGCTCGTCCGATTGCATGCGGTCCGTGCGGCCGGACACTACGGGATGACGGCCGCCGTCCCGCGTCTGATTGAGTCTCTGACCGCTCCCTTCAAAGAAACACAACTGCGCGGCGGCAGCGGCCATATTCCGGCCGGTTACGAGGCGCAACGAAACGAAGTCCGTGAAGCCATCGCCCGGGCTCTCGGGGAAATCGGCGGGGTCGAAGCCGAGACCGGCCTGTGCGCGATGATCGACAATAACGCCCAATCCCTGCGAGTGGCGGCGGTCAGCGCGTTGAGATCCGCGACGACGAAAGAGTCGGTCGCCCGCCTGATCGAGTTGCTGACGGATCGCGACGTCGAAGTCGCCATCATTGCCGCATCGAGCCTGGCGAACATCGGAGACCGCAATGCCATCAAGCCGCTGATCGCCTGCCTCGCCGATGCCCATCCGGACAATCTCCGCGCCGCAGCCGCTCAGGCGTTGGGGGCTCTTGGAGCGGACGAGGCCCGGCCGGAATTGGCGCAGATCCTGGAGCCGTTCGATCTGACACGACTGACCCAAACGCTTGGCACGGACTCTTCTGACTCCCGCACCGAAACTCAACGCTGGTTGCTGGAGCAGACCACGGTCGCTCTCGTGCGACTGAAGGACGCTGCCGGTGAATCCGTGCTGAAGCGGGCTCTGTCGTCGGACAATCTCCCCGTTCGCAATTGGGCCCTCCACTGCATCGCTTGGGACATACCGGAGCGCCCGGTCTCACAGTGGACGGACAATGCGTCGGTACTGTCAGCGCTTCGCAAATTGGTTGTTGACGAAGACGACGCCCATTTCCGGAAAGCCGCGATCACCGCATTGCGAGACCCAACTAACGAAGCATCCCGTGCCACGCTCGTTGCCTGTCTCAAGGACATCGATCCCGAATGTCGCCAGGCGGCCCTGATGTCGCTCGCCACGCGGCAGCCGGCAAACTTCCTGCCGACATTGCTGCAAATGCAGGATGACCCGTCGCCCGGCGTTCGGATCACGGTTGTCGAGTTGCTGGGACAAATCATGCTGCCACAGGCAGACCAGGCACTGCTGAAGCGACTTGACGATGGGGATCGCACGGTGAGCGACACCGCCTTGAAAGCACTGACCGATCATGACTCACGCAACGTCGTCGCCCGCCTGCTGCAACTCGAAACATCAGCCCGCAGCCCATACCGCCGCGCTGTCCTGAAACACATCCTGCGAATCCGCCAGCGTGGAGCTCAACCCTTGTTGCTCGGAGCGGGCTCCTGAAACTTGTATTCACCCCCTGTCCGGCCGCTTTACGTCCACCGCTGGAACGGATGAACCCGTTCTGCGACCGTGTCGACTGTTGTCGTCGTCATCGCAATTGCCGATGGCCAACGGTAGAGTCCGCCATGTCTTGGAACCTTGCGGATCGTCTCTGCCGAACCACACACGAAAGGACAACATGCTGCCTCGCCGATCGCTTTTCTTGAGTTCACTGTTGCTGCTCACCGCGACGTCACTCTTCGCCGAAGAACTCCCGGCCAACACTCTGACCGCTGCCGAGAAAGCCGCGGGCTGGAAGCTGTTGTTTGACGGCAAGACGACGACCGGTTGGCGGAACTACAAGAAGGAGACGCTTGGCCCCGGATGGAAAGCTGTCGACGGGGCCATCACGCGGGTCGGCAACGGCGCGGGCGATATCCTGACCGTCGACCAGTACGACGCCTTCGAGTTCACCGTGGATTACAACATCTCCAAGGGTGGCAACAGCGGCCTGATGTTTCACGTCACGGAAGCGGGTGACGCCCCGTGGATGACCGGTCCCGAGATCCAGATCCAGGACAACAAGGACGGCCACGATCCGCAAAAGTCGGGTTGGCTGTATCAGCTCTACAGTTCGGAGAAGGACACCACCAAGCCGCCGGGCGAATGGAACACGCTGCGAATCCTGATCACTCCCGAGAAGTGCCAGCAGTTCATGAACGGCGAGAAGTACTGCGAGTACGTCAAGGGGAGCGACGACTGGAACGAACGCGTTGCCAAGAGCAAGTTCGCCAAGATGGCCGACTTCGGCAAGCCGACCAAGGGATTCCTCTGCCTGCAGGATCACGGCAACCCGGTGTCGTTCCGGAACATCAAGATCCGGCCGGTCACGAAGTAGCTGGGCTCCGCCGTTCGTGTTGATAATTGCTGACTCTAACGGATTGCATGTGTCATGTTCTTCGCCCCGATGGGGCCGACGAAAATCAGCCCAGGGCAAGCTCGCTCGGCGAGCGCCGCCCTGGGTAAAAGCAACACACGGGATGTCTGCCCTGAAAGGGCTGCGGAACGCCGAGACTTCCTGTGCCCCTTCAGGGCACATCAATTCGTTGGATCCCCGATCCCAGGGCGGCGCTCGCGGAGCGAGCTTGCCCTGGGCTGGTTTCCTCCGCCCCTTCGTGGCAAAAACGGCAACACATGCAATCCGGTAGCGTCAGGAAACTTGAAGATGAGACCTTCGGTCAGCCGTTTCGGCGGGGTCAGGAGACCCGCGCCGAACAGACCGTCAACAAATTTGGCGGAGAGCCGAAATCGTTGTCGCCGGAATGGGACTGCTGTGATTCATCACCGCAGTTCGCTTCGCACCGCCTCGCACAGCGCATCGATCTCCGCGGCCGTGTTGTACAGGTGGCACGAGACGCGCAGATACCGGTGGCCGTGGCATTCGGTGACCGGGACTTCGATCCGGTGCTCGCTCCACAGTGCCTGTTGCAGCGGATGGATTGAGTTCGGCCGGGCTTTCTTCGATGAACCCGGTGGCAGCGGGATGGCGATCATCGAACCGTACCAGTCGGGCGAGTCCGGAATGGTGGCTGTCTGTCCGAGGATCGGTTCCAGGCGCTGTCTCGCATACCGCGCCAACTCGTGAGTCTGCTGACGGAATGCATCCAGTCCGACACGTTCCAAGAAGTCGATCGCGGCGGGGACCGACAAGAACGGCGCGGGGTCGCGCGTGCCGAGCCAGTTGAGATCGTCCTGCCAGCGCGGCGGGTTGCCACCCAGGCTGCGACCCCAACTTGTCAGGTGCGGTTTCAGTTTCGACTGCCAGTTCTGGCGGACGTACAGAAACCCCGATCCGAACGGAGCCGACAGCCACTTGTGCAGGCTGGCGCAGTAGAAGTCGCAGTCGATCCTCCGCAGGTTGACCTGCTGCATGGCGATCGCGTGCGGCCCGTCGATGCAGACGGGAACCCCGCGCAGGCGCGCCTCACGGCAAACGTCTTCCACGGGAAACGTGATCGCCGTCGGCGATGTGATGTGACTGATGACGACCAGCTTCGTCCGGGGTGTGATGGCGGCCAGGATCGGTCCGCTGATGTCTGCCGGCTGCTCAAACCGGCGCGGCTCTTCGTCGTGATCGCCGATGCCAAGTGTCGGTGAGACGACCCGGGCGCCGACGCGCTCGCACGCGGCACGCCAGATCCGAAAGACCGCTCCATACTCGTGGTCGTTCAGCAGGACTTCGTCGCCGGGGCCGAGCGGCAGTGATTCGGCGACGATGTTCATCGCGACGGTGGCGTTGTCGACGAACACCAGATCACGGCTGTCGACCCCGATCCACTGTCCGAGCCGCGCGGCGGCATCTTCCAATGCCCCGTCAAACTGCCGGAGAAAGAAGTCCATCGGATTGGCGTTCAGTTGCCGCGACCAATTCTCGCGCACCTCCTGAACGACGCGCGGCGACGGACCGAACGAACCGTGGTTCAGGTACGTCACGCCCTCCGCAATCGACCAGTCACTGCGGCCAACCGGCAACTTCAACCCGCTCTCCGCCATCTCAACCTCACTCGTGCGACCTGTGTTTGCTTCGTCGTCTGCTGTTCATAATGCATTCAGGCAGATTGCGGAACAGAAGACAACAATCAACGACATCGCTTGCGGAGCAACAGAATCGACGCTTGCCGATCCGTGCGGCTCCGCGTCGCTTGCATGAGGCGGAAGTCTGATCGACAATCCCCGTCCGCCGGTCGCCGTACTGTTTGAGGCCGGGCGTCATTGGTGTCCCCGCATTCCGAAAGAGATCACTGATTCATGACCGATCCGCACGACTTCACCCGCAAGCTTCACAAGGACAATGGTTCCAAGATCGTTCTCATCGTGGGAGACGGGCTGGGTGGATTGCCCCTCGAACCGGGTGGCAAGACGGAACTCGAAACGGCCCACACGCCGAATCTGGATGCGCTCGCGCGGCGCGGGACGCTGGGCCTGAGCACTCCCGTTCTTCCCGGCATTGCACCCGGCAGCGGTCCGGGACATCTGGGTCTGTTCGGGTACGATCCGGTCAAGTACCAGATCGGCCGCGGTGTTCTCGAAGCGCTCGGCATCGACTTCGAACTCGGTCCGAACGACGTGGCGATCCGCGGCAACTTCTGCACGATCGACGCGGCCGGCAACATCACTGATCGCCGCGCGGGACGCATTCCCACCGAAGTCGGCTCGAAGCTCAGCGAGAAGCTGAACCAGATCAAAGTGCCGGGGGCGGAAGTGTTCGTTCGCGCGGGCGAGGGTTATCGCACGGTGATCATCTTCCGGGGCGAGGGACTGGGCGGCGACGTCGCCGACACCGACCCGCAGAAGACGGGCGTTCCCGCGTTGCAACCGACGGCGCGATCGGCCGGCAGCGCGAAGACGGCCGAGATCGCCAAGGCGTTTCTGGTGCAGGCGAAGGAAGTCTTGAAGAACGATGCCCCGGCGAATTTCCTGACGCTGCGCGGCATCGACAAGATGCCGCAGATCCCCCGGTTCCAGGAAGTCTACGGGATGCGGGCCGGAGCGATCGCCGTGTATCCGATGTACCGCGGTCTGGCCCGGCTGGTCGGCATGGATATTCTCGACGCGGGACATTCCCTCGAAGATCAGATGAACCGGCTCGAAGCGGCCTGGAACGACTACGACTTCTTCTTCATCCACTGGAAGTACACGGATTCGTCGGGTGAGGACGGCAACTTCCCGCTGAAGGTCCAGCGCACCGAAGAACTGGACGCGGGCATTCCGCGTGTGACGAAACTGAATCCCGACGTGATCGTCGTCACGGGCGACCACAGCACGCCGAGCAAGATGAAATCGCACAGTTGGCATCCGGTCCCGGTGCTGTTGTCGGCGAACAATTGCCGGTTCGACGGGTCGACTAAGTTCGGCGAATCACAATGCCTGCGCGGCGGCCTCGGTCAGTTTGAAGCGAAGCACCTGATGCTGCTGGCGATGGCGCACGCCGGACGGCTGGAGAAGTACGGGGCGTAGCGTGCCCATTGAAAAAGTCGTGGCATGGGCGGCCCGCCTGTGCTTTCCAATTGGCAAGGCGAGCAGGCGAGCCGCCTACTCTACGTTTTTCAACAGGCAGTCAACGTGCGTCTTGGCATCTTCGGCGGAACGTTTGATCCGATCCACGTCGGTCATCTGGTGTTGGCCGAGCAGTGTCGCGAACAATGCCGGCTCGATGAAGTCTGGTTTGTTCCGGCCGCGCTGCCGCCCCACAAGCGGGATGCGGTCATCTCACCGGCGAAGACCCGCTGTGAGATGATCGAATTCGCCATCTCGGGGAATCCGCAGTTCAAACTCAGCCGGATCGAACTGGATCGGACCGGGCCGTCGTACACGGTGACGACGTTGGAGCAATTGCACGCGGAAGACTCCGCTCGTGAATTGTTTCTGCTGGTCGGAGCCGACTCGATCCGCGATCTGCCGACGTGGTATCAGCCGCAGCGGATCATGGAATTGGCGACAATCGTTGCCGTCAACCGCGGCCGGGATTCGCTCGCCGCAATTGAGTCGCAGCAGCCGGTGATTCAGCCTCTGGCAGGCATCGCGCCGGAGCGGGTGTCATTCATGCAGATGCCGGGGATCGAGATCTCGGCGACCGACATCCGGCGGCGGGTCTCCGAAGGGCGCAGCATTCGGTATCTGGTTCCCCGCGCGGTCGAGGCGTACATCCGCGAGCACGGCGTCTACTCTGCCGAGTGAGTTCCGACAGGAGTCGGAAGCCAGTAAGTCGAGCCTGCAGTCCGGACCCCTTGGTCCGGACGAGATCTCCAACTTGGCGTGAATTGATCCCTTCGTTCGATCACTTCAGCGCGTCCGGACCAAGGGGTCCGGACTACGATCAATTGGGGCCGAACGGTTTCGGCGTTCGTTTGCCCGAGCCCGCCGAGCGACCGCCACGGCCGCGGCCTTTCTTGCGCGCCGGCGGCGCGGCGGCTTCTTCTTCGGGCGTCACGCGCTGTCCGACTTGCTTCTTGAGTTGCAGGATGCGGTCGCGCAGCTTGGCCGCCCGTTCGAACTCCAACGCCTCGGCGGCGGCCAACATTTCGGCTTCGAGTTCGTTGAGGTATTCCTGCGTGATGTACTGTGCTTCGTCGGCCGCGCCGCCCGCTTCCTGAGCGATCTTCTCCGCTTCAAGCTCCTCCTCGATCCCGCGCCGGATCGCCTTCTTGATCGTCTCGGGGGTGATGCCGTGTTCCTTGTTGTAGGCCAGTTGCAGTTCGCGGCGGCGGTTGGTTTCGTCGATCGCCTGCTGCATGCTGTTGGTGACCGAATCGGCGTAGAGGATCACCTGGGCATTCACGTTGCGGGCCGACCGGCCGATGGTCTGGATCAGGCTGGTGGCACTCCGCAAAAATCCCTCCTTGTCCGCGTCGAGGATGGCGACGAGTGAGACCTCGGGGAGGTCGATCCCTTCGCGCAGCAGGTTCACCCCGATGACCGCGTCGTACTTTCCCTCGCGCAGGCTGCGCAGGATCTCGACCCGTTCGAAGGCGTCGAGTTCCGAGTGCAGCCACGCGCAGCGGATTCCCTCTTCGGTCAGGTACGTCGTCAGGTCTTCCGACAGCCGCTTGGTGAGCGTCGTCACCAGAGTTCGTTCGCCCTGCGCGGTCCGTTCGCGAATCTGCTTCATCAGATGCGGAACTTGTCCGCGCGCCGGATGGATCTGGATCGTCGGATCGACCAGTCCCGTCGGACGGATCAACTGTTCAACGATCTCGCCCTCGGACTGCTCCAGTTCCCAGTCGGCCGGAGTCGCCGACACGAACACGGTCTGATGTCGTCGCGTGTTCCATTCGTCGAACTTCAGCGGCCGGTTGTCGAGCGCCATCGGCAGACGGAATCCGTGTTCGACCAGCGTCGTCTTGCGCGCGTGATCGCCGTTGAACATCGCCCGGATCTGCGGGACGGTGACGTGCGATTCGTCGATGAACAGCAGGTAGTCTTCGGGAAAGAAGTCGAGCAGCGTGAACGGCGGTTCGCCCGGCTTGCGGCCCGACAGCGCCCGGCTGTAGTTCTCGATCCCCGGACAGAAGCCGACCTCGCGCAGCAGTTCGACATCGTGCCGGGTCCGCGCGTTCAGCCGTTGGGCTTCGAGCAGCTTTCCCTCGCGGCGAAACTTTTCGAGCTGAGAGTTCAACTCGCCCTCGATCTCCTCGCACGCCGCCGAGACCCGGTCCTCGGGCAGGACGTAGTGCTTGGCCGGGTAGACGTACATCTCGGGCATCAGCTTCACTTCTTCGCCGGTGAGCGGGTTGATGACCGCCAGCTTTTCGATGTCGTCGCCCCACAACTCGATGCGGAACGCGACTTCCTCGTACGCGGGCCAGACTTCGACGACGTCGCCGCGCACGCGAAAGTTGCCGCGCTGCGGAGCGGTGTCGTTGCGGCTGTAGTGGATGTCGCACAGTTTCCGCAGCAGTTCATCCCGGTCGATCGAGCCTCCCACCTGCAGCGGGATCATCATCTCCAGGTAGTCCTTGGGCGAACCGAGTCCGTAGATGCAACTGACGCTGGCCACCACGATCACGTCGCGGCGGCTGACCAGCGCGCTCGTCGCGAGCAAACGCAGCCGGTCGATCTCCTCGTTGATCGACGAGTCCTTCTCG
This sequence comes from Schlesneria sp., assembly GCA_043732205.1. Classification (GTDB taxonomy): domain Bacteria; phylum Planctomycetota; class Planctomycetia; order Planctomycetales; family Planctomycetaceae; genus Schlesneria. The sequence continues at coordinate 26,740 of JAYTIB010000555.1, forward strand.
ATGTAGATGTCCCGCTGCGGAATGTACGCCTCGGGCTGGTAGTAGTCGTAGTAGCTGACGAAGTACGACACCGCGTTGGTGGGGAAGAAGTCGCGGAACTCGGCATAGAGCTGTGCGGCGAGCGTCTTGTTGTGCGACAGCACCAGCGCCGGCCGCTGCATCTGCTGGATGACGTTGGCCATCGTGAACGTCTTGCCGGACCCGGTCACTCCCAGCAGCACCTGATCCCGCTTCTGTTCCCGCAGTCCGCTGACCAGCTTTTCAATCGCCCGCGGCTGATCGCCGGCGGGTTGAAACGGACTCGAAATTTGGAAGCCGGTCATGACGCCTCGATGCAAGAATTCCAACCGTCGAACGTATCGGGGAAGGGAGTATCGCATCCGTGGCGGGGAGTTGAAAGCGGAGCGAATGAGCAACGAAGATTGGCGAGGAGTGCAAATCACAATCGTCCAGAGCTGAGGAACTCACCATGCCGTGTGATTGCCAGTTCGACGCGGCACTGGGTACAGTTGCCGGCCAGATTCTCTCCAACCGTGACTGCTTTGATCTCACTCCCGGACGACTCACATGACACCATCGACCGCTCCCTCATCTGACCGCCTCAATACGACCGAACTTGGTATGACCGCCAAATCAAATCTCCGACCGCGAGTGGTGGCCGGACTGACGCTCGTCGTGATGGCGGCAGTCTGCGGGCATGCTTTGGGAATCTTCAAGCCGACCGAAACGACGGTCACGGAACTGGCACCCGGAGTCTACTTGCGGAAGATGGAATGGCAGCCCAAGTTCGTCGGCTGCAATCAGGGCTGGATCGTGTTCGAAGACTTCGTACTGGTGATCGAGGCGAGCTTTCCCAATCAAGCGGAGGAACTCGTCAAGGAGATCCGCAAGACGACCGACAAGCCGATCAAGTACGTGTTCGACACGCACTGGCACGGCGACCACGCCGATGGGAATCCGATCTTCATCGCGCAGGGAGCCAGCGCGATCGCGTCCGAGCAGGCGCGCGATCAGTTTGTCCAGAAGGGCATACCGTACTACGAAAAGCAGAAGCAGGAAAAGCCCGCCGAGTACGGCAAGCTGAAGTACGGCATCCTGTCGCTCTACTTCCCCAAGAAGATGATCATCGAAGACGCCACGCAGCGGGTCGAGTTGATTCACTTCGGCCACGGACACACACCGGGCGACGCGGTGGCGTGGCTGCCGAAGCAGGGCATTCTGTTCACCGGCGACAGTTGCGTGAACGGCCCCTTCAACTACACCGGGGAAAGCAACACGGCGAGCTGGATCGCGGTGCTGACCGAGATGTCCAAGCTGCCGGTCAAGATCCTCTGCCCCGGTCACGGCGACCAGAGCGACAACCTGCTGATCGACCAACAGCGGCGGTACTTCGTCGAGTTGCGGCAGGCGGTCCAGGAAGCGATCAACGCGGGCAAGTCACTCGACGAAATCAAGAAGTCAATCGACTTGCCGTGGTACAAGACGTGGACCGGCGTGGACGTGAAAGAGCGGGTCGAGAACATCGAGCACGTTTACAAGGAACTGACCCAGAAGACGTGACAGCCGGTCCGTCGTCGTCGGCCAGCCGCGCGAGGGATGAATCGACATGGGATTGGCGCAGAATTAATTGTCGTGGTTAGCTCCGCGAACCAACGTTAGTTCGCGGAGCGAACCACGACAATCTGCGACAGTTATTTCCGTGCCGATCCTTGGTTGCGGCCAGCGTCCGCCGTGGGTTGGTTTTTGGGTGAGCGGCAGATAAAGGTTTGCCCTCATACAAGCACGACGCGCAAGCGAGTGTGCCTGAAAACTCACTCGCTTGCGCATCGTGCTTGTATCCCAATTCCTGCCGCTCGCCTTGGGCGGGTGCCTCGCCCCGCAGGTCGACGTTGTTCAACAGGCTGCTGCGTCCACCGATCGGGCGTCGATCATTGGGGTGCGGCTTTCAGATGAATCAGCGGCGTTGATCCGGGCAGGTTGCTGACGAGATACGGTGACTGCGATGCGTTGACGAATTTCTCGGCGACGAATTGCCGGACCTGTTTGGTCGCGTAGCCCACGAGTTCGTCGAGGACGATGACACCATCGCGGTTGCTGTCGGCGGCTCCTTCCAGAGCCCGCAGCACGTGATACGAGAAGACTCCATGACGCAGGCTCGCATGTTCGTAGCTCGCTTCGTTCGGCGCGCAGGCGAAGAACACCGCCATGCCGGGGGGAGGATTCGGACGTTGCGACCAGTCGATGTCGTCCGCCACGATTGTCTGGCAGGTGTCGACCAGCAACACTTTTTGTTTGGCCGGACATTGTCGAAACAGTTCGTAGAAGTCTGCCAGTGAGAGCATGGACTCGGTTTGATCCGGTCGCCCGTCGGCTGGCAGGTAGCAATACATTGAGGGGTTACCCAAGTCGCCCCCCATCCCCGTGACGGCCACCAGCACTGTGTCGTCGGCGATACAGGCTTCCAGCAGTTGCTGAAGCTGCTTCCGAATGTTCCGACCCGTCGGAGCCAAGTCGGGATTGTCGGATTCATTCCATTGCGTGAGCAGCCGGATGTTTCTGCGCGGATAGCCCTGTCGGAAGAGCACCCGCGACATTTCATCCACGTCGGATTCGGTGAACTCCAAGTCGATCGATTGGCCCGGCAGACGATAGGATCGCACACCGACCAGAAAGGCAAACGGTTCACCGACTGTTCGCGGAGGAGCGATGAGTGGAACAGTCCCCGTAGTCGTTGCCGGCCGCTGCGAATCATCCGGTTTCCCGACGGGATTCTTTCCCTGCAGGAACCAACTCAACAGTCCCGCCAGTGCCACACATCCAATGGCGATGACGACGGAACTGCGGCGGCGTGTCGATCGGTTGACCGGTGACTTCGTCAGAACGGGACGGCCTTCGAGAACGCTGCGCAGATCGTCCGCGAGTTCCATCGCGGATTGATACCGTTCCGCAGGCTCCTTGCGCAGACAGCGCTGACAGATGGCATCGAGCGCGGGCGGAATCTCGGCCCGCAATCGGCTCGGTGGGGGTGGCTCGGTGAAGCGGACCTGATCCAATGTCTGCGCCATCGACGCCGTCTGAAACGGCGCGACGCCCGTCAGCAACTCGTACAGGATCA
>JAYTIB010000556.1:0-10950 GCA_043732205.1 Schlesneria sp.
CTTCTTGATTCGTGTGATTCGTGAGATTCGTGGTTGACCTGATCTTACTTCTTTCCAAAGCAATACACCTTCCCGTCGCGGCTTTCGCTGCCGACGACCAAGACTCCCTCACCGACGGCCGGGCCGGCAGAAATCGCCTTCCCCGCGTTGAACTTCCAGCGCTCCTTGCCATCCGCCAGTCCCAGCGCGTACAGGTTGCCGTCGCCCGATCCAATGAACACCCGGTCGCCGACGATCACCGGTGAACTGTCGATCTTCGCGCGCGTGGGAAACGTCCAGACCTTGCGGCCCGTTGAGCGATCGATGGCGTGAACGAGTTTGTCGCGGCCCCCCACCACTACCAGTTGATCGGTCACGGCGGCCGAGGAATGGAACGGATGCTCGCTTTCGCCGGCCGAATAGCGCCAGACGATCTCCTTCTTCTTCCAGTCGACGGCCACGACTTCGCTGGCAAACGTGCCGACGTACAACACATCTCCGACGATGGCCGGCGACGCGATCAGATACGTCTCCAGCGGAACCTCGACCGTCTGCTCACCGGTCTTGATGTCGATCGCGCGCAGATGCTCATCGCAACCGGCGATGAAGGTGACACCGTCAACGACGGCGGGAGAGCAATGGACATAGCCCTGCGTTTCGTACTTCCACTTCAGCGACCCGTCCTTTTCCGACAGGCAATACAGGCGGTTGTCGTACGAGCCGAAGATTACCCGGCCCTCCAGCACGGCCGCCGAGCTGTAGATCTCGCCCCCGGTCGCAAACTTCCAGCGGCCCTTGCCGGTCTTCCGATCGATGGCGTGAAACATTCCCTCTTCGTCACCGAGATAGATTGAATCGCCGGCGACTGTCGGTGTCGATTTGAACCCGGGCGCGAACGAATTCTTTTCGACCACCTCGACCGTCTTGTACGCCCAGACTTTGGCTCCCGTCTTGCGATCCAAACAGATGAGTTCCCCCGACAGACAGGGGACGTAGACGAAGTCGCCGACGATGGCCGCCGTCGCCAGCACCTGGTCGCCGAGCGACACCTCCCACAGCAGTTCCAACTCGTTGGGGAGCGACGACGAGGCGACGCCGGTCTGCGCCAAGTCATGCCGGAACGACGCCCAACTGGACGACACCGGCTTCGAGTCGGCACCTTCCCCGAAGGGCACATGTCCGCACAACATGAGCGACAAAGCCACTCCGGCCATTGCTGAGAATCGGCGAAATCCGCGAGCGGCAACTGACATGCTGGAGTTCCTGACTTTGAGTCGAGCATCCTGACATCAAGGTGAGCCGGGCGGCGTCAGCCCAATGGCACTCACTTTGTCATTCGCCGATTGAGCGGCAAGGCGCTAGCCGCCGGTTCTTTGCTTGGAAACTCAACTCTATCACACCGGCGGCTAGCGCCTTGCCGCTCAAAGTGAGTGCCATTGGGCGTCAGCCCCCGGACTCTTCAACGTCTGTCCGGGGGCTGACGCCGCCCGGCTCACCAAATCCTCTTGCACGCCGTTGCACAGAACAGCGTTCGTGGCGGCGGCTCGTGAACCGCCCTTCTGTTGTTTCCCTATTTCAGTCTGCCGGATCGAAGGCGGCTTCGTAAAGCTCCAGCAGACTCGACTCGTCGACCGGGCGCGGATTGAACGTCCCCGTCCATTGCTTGGCCGCATCTTCCGCCAGTTGCGGCAGCATACGGCGTTCGACACCGCACTGCGCCAGACAGGTGGGCAATCCCGAGTGGCTCACCAGCGCCGCGACGCAACCGGCCAGCAAGCCCCCCGCTTGGGGATCATCCGCAGCGCAAATTCTCGCATCCGCCGCCAGCGATCCATACAGCGCCCCCACCACCGGGTCGTTGAACCGGATCACATGCGGCAGCATCAGTCCCACCGCATGGCCGTGCGTGATTCCGTAGTGAGCCGTCAGCGGATTGGCCAGCGCATGCGTCGCGCCGAGCATCGAATTCTCAATGGCCGCTCCCGCAAGGTGGGCTCCCAGCAGCATCGCTCCACGGGCCATCAACAGGCTGGAGTCATCCGCGTCCAGTATCTCGGTCGCAGACTTTGCGTTGGCCAAAACAATGGGGAACCCCTGCGCCAGCAGTCGCCACGCGCGGCGGGCGAACAACTGCGACACCGGATTCCGCCGCGTGGTGACATAACTTTCCAAGGCATGGCTGATGGCGTCGATCCCCGTCGCCGCCGTCACACCGGGAGGCATGCTGAGTGTCAGTTCCGGATCGAGAATCGCGATCCGGCACGCCGCCTTCTTGTCGCCGCAGGCCATTTTCACGTGCGTCTTGGCGTCACCAATGATGGCAAACGACTGGGCTTCGCTGCCGGTTCCGGCGGTCGTCGGCAGGGCGATCAGCGGCAGCATCGGCTGGGTCGCCTTGCCGATTCCCCAGTAGTCGCGCATCTGACCGCCGTTGGTCAGCAGGAAGTTGATCCCCTTGGCGCAGTCCATGCTGCTGCCTCCGCCGACCGCGACCAGAAAGTCGATGCGGTGTTCGCGCGCGACACTCAACCCGCGGTCGACATCTTCGGTCGTGGGATTCGGCTGAACACCCGTGAAGACCACCGACTCGATCCCGGCCTCGTTCAGCCGGGCAACGGCGCGGTCCACATGCCCCGCGCGAACGATCCCCTCGTCACTGACAACCAGCACGCGCGAACCACCGATCTCACGCGACAACTCACCGAGCCGATCCGCCGTCCCGGCCCCAAAGACGACCCGCGTGCGCGGATCAAAGTCAAACGGGACCAACGCATCGATGTCGGCGAAGTTCGTCGGGGCGGGCATCGAGGAGGGCTTTCTGCCGGCAGGGTTGGTCAAAGAGGCAATGGCCACAGAGTACCCGCGACAACGACGCGCCTCAATGTTCACCGCCGATCGGCACGCACGGGATGCCAGAATCGTAGCTCGCTCCGTCCCTCGTCCCTCAGCCCGTGCCCCTCAGCCCTCGTCAGCACACATCCGACATCACGATGTCGCCGCGCGTGGAATCGACGATCGCAAACAGTTCCTGCTGTTCCGGACCCGGCACGCCGAACTTGTCGAGTGTTTGTTGCAGGTCATCCAGAAACGACAGCCATTCTCCCGCGGTGATGTCGAGGTGACTGTGGGACTCGCGCATGGAGCGACCGGTGTACTGCTGCGGCCCGCCCGACGCCCAGCAGACCTGCTCGGTGACGAGGTATTTGAATCCCGCGCGAGACACCCGGTGATGCGCTTCGTCCACGTTCGGATTCGCATTCAACCGCGGGTCGTCCATGATCCGATCGATGAAATCATCCACCACGGCGGCGATCGGATACACACCGCCAAGACGCTCGTACAGACTGGGCCGGGCTGGTTCACTCATGTCGGGTTCCTGCTCCGAATGTCACGCACGTTCGTTTGACTGTCGAACCGGTCGTCGACAGCGCGCGAATTCTGCCTGATTCCGCAGCGAGTCGCCACCAAGCGGCTCACGGGGTTCCTGACTTCTCGCCGTGACCTCCGTGCCGCTTTGTTTCCGTCACTGTTTCCCCGTCAGCGGGCCGAGCAGTTCGTCGAGGTGTGGGGAGATTGGTTTGTTCAGGGGGAGGAACCAGATTTCAGGTTTGTTTTGCTCGCGGTATTGGCGGTCGAGCGTCTCGAAGACTTCCGTGGTCGAGCGGGCCCGGCCGAGCATTTGGTCGAGCAGGGGGACCGCCGACTGATTCAAGGCGAACGTGGCCAGGTCCGCTCTGGCCCGGAAGCGGCCTCGCGCCTGCTCCAGGGCCGCGACGGCATTCCCCTTCGCGAGCGGGGGGAGTGGCTTGCTCTCCTTCAAATCCGCGAGCAGTTGCTCGGTCTGGTTCTTCTAAAAGTAGCCATCATCGCTCCGCGTGATGAGCCTTCCGGGACAGACTCCCGAACAACGCTCGGATTCGATCGCAGCTTCGGCGGGGCGGCTGAAGATGTCGGCAGGGTGAGGCGGCCGGAATGGAACGCTCGAACGTCTCTCGTGAAAGGCTCATCACGCGGAGCGATGATGGCTACTTTGGCTCACTCGGCAGCGGGCCGACGAGTTCGTCGAGGTGCGGGGCGATCGGTTCGGAGAGGGGGAGGAACCAGACGCGCGGTTTGTGTTGCTCGCGGTACTGGCGGTCGAGCGTCTCGAAGACTTCCTGCCGACTTTGGAGAGCGGTGGCTCGACACCGCTTTGGAATTTTTGTTTTTGGATCGCGCCGGCGGGCTTCTGTTGCTGAGGCGGACCAACGAAAAGAAGAAAATGCCAAAGCGGTGTCGAGCCACCGCACTCCAAATGTCAATCTGTCTTCGGCACCGGCCCGAGCAGTTCATCAAGGTGCGGGGCGATTGGTTTGTTCAGGGCGAGAAACCAGATCTCGGGTTTGTGTTGCTCGCAATACTGGCGGTCTGAGCGTCTCGAAGACTTCCTGCCGACTTTGGAGTGCGGTGGCTCGACACCGCTTTGGAATTTTTGTTGGCTCTTCCGGTGTTCCGGGGAGGTCTGTCGGGAACTCGCAAATCCGAGTCTCTGAGGCCATCGACAACCCTCGAAATCAAGGCGGAATTCTTCCCGGGGTCGCTCGTTTCGAGCCTGATTGTTCGACCTCCCCGGAACACCGGATGAGCCAATATCTATTGGGAGGCACCGATTTGGTTGAAGCTTTGGCCGATTGCAGTCGGAACGCCTCGTGACTCGACTGCGGGACTCGTCACGCTTCATCTTCACTCGAAGTTTGCCACCCACTATTGCGTGCGCCACAAACCGTCTGGGGAACTCAAACCGCTCAAAGGGATCACGTGGGACGTTACGGACACTGTCGCATGGGATCCAAATGCGATGCAATACACATTGACCAAGTCGGAGCTACACACATTGACCAAGTCGGAGCTACGGATTACAGGAGTCGGGAATGGTGTTCCGGTTCCGCTCCAAGGCGGTCCTGTTGCGGGTCAATGCCAGAAACCGGTTTATTCTCCTCCAAAACCGTAATCACCGAGGTGCCACTATGAAGCCCAAACCAACTGATACGCGGCCCAGATCAACAGCCGTGTTGCTGGGGATTCTTGCTCTGATTGTTGTGGTCGCAGTATTTCTCTCTTTCACGCAACCGATTCCCGATCAGTTACCCGCACAACTCGTTAACCGACACGCCCCGACCGGGACTGTGTTACCTCCCATCGCACCGTTGACGCTGAGACCGAAGGCGGGAACCGATTCCGGCTGGCATCGGTTCGCGATGGAGGAAGTAGAGAAAAGAAGGATCGTTCCGCGGTACTTGTCACCAGCCCCCACGAGCGAAGATCAAGATCGTATCCATCGGTTGTTGACGTTTACCGGGTCGTCGACTCGCAGCGAGTTCTTTCATTTCGCTGAGGACTGCGATGCCTTGATCAGTGATTGGGTCGATACCCCGGAACATCGTCGACACTTGGACATTCTCCTTTCAGCACTCGATATACCGTACTACGGTGGGATCAGTCCGGCTCTCGATTTTGATCCATCCTGCGGCACGCAGAAGCGAGTGAATACCCTCGGGATTGCCTTTCCCAGAGGACATTCGGAGCAAGTGCGAAACACTATTGCATGGGCAGATGAGATGGGGGTCTTGCCGCTTTACATCGAGCAACGCCCTCCGCCTTTCTCGCATCTGCCGCAGCTCCCCTCCCAAACCGATGCCGAACTGAAGCAGGAACATGAAACGTCCCATCTGGATTTCGTATTTTCCAAGGACCGCATACGGCTTCAAGCACTGCTTGCGCGCGGGGAGACACCGCCGCCGGGATGGCGGTTGCCAACCGCGGCTGAAGAGATGGCATGGAAGAGTCGCACCGAACAGCCTTGGCAATCCAGCCAAACGCGCAACCCATTGACCATCCAGCCGAGAGAAACACCAGAACTCTCGGTTTGGCCTCGCAAGTCACATTAGGGAGAGAAAAACAAAGGGTTCGAGGAGAGCGCAGAGACGTTGATTTTCGGCGGCCTCCGCGCCCTCTCCGATCTGACGGCCGTGGACGTTCGCGGTGCGATCATCGTCTGAGGGACCACAGCGGTCGGTCGAGGGACGTCAGGTCGTAGACTTGGAAGGTGTCATTCTCGAAGACCGGTTCCAGTTCCAGCGGGCCGAGACGGTCGGTCAGGATGTGGGTGATCTTCGTCTGGGCGCGCAACTCGCGCAGTTCGTCGGCGGAATAGAGTTCGTCGTCATAATGCTCTTCGAACCAGCGCTTCAGAAAGTTCAACCGCCGGTTCCATTCGACGATCCCGGCGGCGTTCTGCGGACAGTCCTTGAAAGCGACGTATTCGGCCCGGCGCGCGAACCACTTGAAGGCCCAACCGTTGTGCGGGGAGTGGACCAGCGCATCGGCCGGCAGGTGCTGGTCGATCCAACGGCAGGCATCGATCCAGTCGACCCGTGATTCACCCGAGAAGCGGTTCACTTCGACGTTGGCCTGCGCGCCGAATAAGGCGGCGACGAATAACAGTCCGCAGCCGATGAAGCGGACGGCGGGCAGCTTGTGGGACTGCAACCAACTCGCCACTCCGATCGACACCGCCAGCGGGACGACGACATCGGCCAGTCGAAACGGATAGAACTTCAGCAACTGAGCCCGCTCGGCGTAGTAGGCCATGCCCTGTGCCGGCCGCGGCCCCCAGCCGATGAGCAGGCCGGCGATCGCGAACAGAATGGCGAACGCGACAATGCGGTCGATCCGACGGTGCGCGTCGGATCGACGGCTGACAATCATCACGCCCAGCCAGACGACCAGCAGCGCCGCATACCCGAGGTAGGCCCGCGGCAGGAACTTCATCGGGTCCAGATGGTGAGCCAGTCGGTAATAGACCTGGATGAAGACTGCCGCCGACGTCGTCTGCTTCGGCACCGCTTCGGCGAGCAGGCTGAACACGGGGATCAGACCCGGCAAGGCACACACGATCATCGCCGCGAGACCCGGCAGCGAAGCGAATACGCTGAGCTTCGAGGGTACGACCGATTCCTTGCGTCGCCATGTGCGCAAGCTCATCTCCACCACGCTGGCTCCTGCAAACGCCAGCAGGCCCCAGACTCCGATCACGGGATGAAAGGCGATCGCCAAGCCCGCCAGCGTCCCCGCGCGAATCGGACGACCGTGCTGGATCTGGCCCAGCGCGCCGAACAGAAACCCGTAACTGAAGACCTTCCCTTCAACGCCTCCCACGAGCCATTCGCCGGACAGATTGCCGCACGCCGCCAGGGCCAGGAACAACCAGCAGACATGCAGTGTGAACCAGCGGGATTGAGCGAGTGGCACCAGCAGACTGCACCAGCCTGCGGTCAGCACCAGGATGGCGACGACGCGGCCGATCCACGCGGTCTGGTCGAGAGACAACCATTGCGTCAGGCTGCCGATCGTGGCGAAGAACACGGTGTGGGCATTGGCCGATTGCAGGAAGAAGTCGTTGGCACACCAGTCCGGCTGCCAGAAGTTTTTGGCTTTGCAGAGATAGTGCGGTTCGTTCACCGCGGGAACCGGGGCCGCGATCGCGCCGTAGAGAAAGAAGCTGCACCAGACCGCCAGGAAGACCGGCCAATGAATCGATCTGGTGGGTGGTCTCGGTGTCTCGGTGGTCTCCAATGCCGTCACCTCGTTTCCTGTTTGTCGTGGCTGAAGTGGTGAGGGGACTGCGAGCGCCCGATGGCACTTGCTTTAGTAACCCGATGCGTAAGCGAGGGCGAGTGATCGTGGCATTTCCCCCCGTTTCCCTCGCTCACGCTTCGGGTTACTTGGTGAGAGTCAGTGCCATTGAACTAGCGTCTTTCCGCTCGTGGGTGTTGCTCAACAGGAATGGCGGAGAGCCACGAGACCCAATGAAAAACCCCTGCGTCGGGCAGGGGTTCGAGGGAGCTGGATGTCAGCCGCGCAGATCGGGCAGCCGCGGCACACCCGATTGTCAGCCCTTCTTCTTTGCGACTTTCTTGGCGACTTTTTTGGCGGCCTTCTTTGCCGGCTTGGCTGCGGCGACGGTGGTGGCCGCCGCGTTTTTCTTCGGGGCCGCCGTCTTCTTGCCGAAGATGTTGTCGTAGTTCTTCCAGAACTCGGGGGTCGTTCCGGTCCGCACAATCGGTCCACTCATTTGTCAGTCTCCTCGTTGTCCGTCTGTCACCGTCATGGAATCAAAACGGGCAACCGTCCCTCGACGGCGCCTCGATGATGGTTGGTCACCGATCTTCAATCCTGTTGTGAAGCTGGGTGATTCTTCAGTTGCGTGGGATTGGTGTCAAGGTCGCGGCGCTCGATGGAGACCGGGCGGTGTGGCAAGTCTTCCTGGCAACTCAATCAGCCGCAGGGCGATAGCCCAATGGCACTGACTTTAGAAAGTAGTAGGCACATTCCATGTGCCGTTCCCTGCAACTTGCGGACGGCACATGGAATGTGCCGGCTACATTGCGGGTAAAGTGAGTGCCATTGGGCGATAGCCCAATGGCACTCACTTTAACGAAGTAACCCGAAGCGTAAGCGAGGGAAACAAAGGGGAGCGCCTTTTGCGTTCGCCCTCGCTTACGCTTCGGGTTAGTAATGTAAGTGCCATTGGGCGATAGCCCCCGGTTTGGACGCGCTACCCAAGCCAGAACCGGACGCTGGCGCGTGCCGGCTGATTCCGACAGGAAATCTTGCCACATCCAGACCAGGCGGCTCAGCCCGATTTCGCCGACGGATCGGTGGCGGCGGTCTTCAGACTCTGCTTGACGGCGGCGGCGGCGGCGGCTTGCAGCGGCTTGTCGGTGGGTCGACGGGAGGCGCACCACTTCAAGTGTTCGGCGGCATCGGCATACTGGCCGTTGGCGTACAGATCCCACGCCAGCCGGTTGCGGATCATGTAGCTTTGCGGAACGCGTTGCAGGCCCCGTGTCAACACCTTGATCGCCAGTTCCGGTTCCCCCAATCCCGCGCAGGCTTCGTGCAACGACAGCACCGTCGATTCGAGTTGAGCCTGCGGCATGTCGGATTTCAGCCGTTTCATACCTTCGTCGATGTGCATTTCCCAGATGTGCCGGGCTTCGTCCTGGCGGTCACTCGACTGGTACGCGCGGGCGATCAATCCCTGCGCTTCCCAGTCGGGCTTCAGATTGTCGAAGAAGAATTCCGGTTCGACCTGCCGCGCCAGTTGGCGGACGATGATGTCCTGAATGCGTCGGCTGCGGGCGAACGCGTCGCGCCAGTAGGCCAGCGCGCCTTCGACATCGCCGGACAGCATCACGTTCCGGCCGACCTGGTACAGCACCTGGGGGTCATACGGGCGCAGCGTCATGGCCTGCTTCAGAATCACCATCTCGTCATCGCTGCTGGCCAATTCCAGAAAACCCAGTTCAGCAACCTTGAGGTAGGAATAGGCGCGGAGGGGTGAGGCATGGATCGCGCGTCGAAAGGAACGGGCGGCCAGTTGCAGCAACCGTGTGTTACTCCCGACGGCAACGCGCATCCAGTCTTTCATTTCCCGGGCGGACTTGAATTCCGAGGACTTCACGGCATCGCGGATCTGACCGAAGGCGAGCTGGCTTTCGCTCGTGAGCTGCCGGGCTTCGAAGCGGCGCAGGTATTCCAGGCCCGCCGATTCCTGCAGATGCGAATCGGCCGGGTCCAGCTTGGCCGCGCGGATCACGTAGTCGCCGCGTTCTTCGGCCAGCTCTTCGTCCTCCGCGTCCTCCAGTCCGGTGCGGTGGTGGGAGAGACACAGGTAACGCATGCGATCCGGTTCGGCCTGTGCCGCGGGGATCTTGTGGCCGAGCATCCAACCGCCCGCCGCCACCAGACCGCACGCGGCGACCGCGGTCAGGAGCCGCGGCAGTCGCAGGCCCGGCGCGGGAAGTTCGTCCGATGCCTCCGTGTCCGCCATCGATCGACTCAGGCGAACCATCGCGGCCAGTTGAATCGCCAACAGCAGCATGCAGGAGGGTGTGTACCAGAAGAAATCGAACGCCGCGTGGCTGATGTTTCCCAGCAGGCTGGCGAGTACCGCCGCCGCGGCCGAACGGCACCGCAGATCGGCGTGCCACAGAACGCGCAGACAGACGCGCAGGCTGACCGCAATGAACGCCAGCGCCACGACCAGGCCGCAGAGCCCGGATTCCGACGCCACCTGAAGGTAACCGCATTCGGCATGCGTGTACTCCATGCTGTCTTCGTTCGCCTGATCGAAGTGCAGGTGGTAGGCATCCGCATGTGTGCCGATCCCGGTCCCCATCCACGGGAAGTCGCGCGCGACATCAATGTTCGCCTTCCAGATGGCAAGGCGGCCGTCGTTGGAATTCTTGGTCTGGGTTCCATCCAGGCGGTTCTCCAGCTTCTCGTAGCCCGTCACGAAGAAGACTCCGCCGATCACCAGGCCGGTGACAATCAGTCCCAACACGATCTTTGCGGAGGCCAGTCCCATCCGGCACAGCAAGCCGGAGCTGACGCCCGCGACGACTCCCAGCGACAACAGACCGCCGCGCGAATAACACAACAACGACGCCAGGACGGCGACTCCCAGTCCCAGCAGCAGCGACACCACGGCCATCCGGTGCAACTCGGGAGCCAGACCATTTCCGTTGGATTGTTCCTGGTCGTGGTACCGCCGCAGGATCCACCAGACGAGCGGTCCCACTCCCAGCGCCAGGAACTGCGCCAGATGATTGCGGTTGGTGAAGCACCCCAACGCGCATTGGCTGGTCGACATGAAGGGATGATCGATCATCCAAAAAAACTTCTCGTTGCTGGCGACATACTGCGCCAACGCAAAGCCCCCCATCGCGACGCTCGCCAGTGCGGCGGCGCAGAGCATCCGTTCGACATCGGCCAGCTTGCGGACTCGTTGAACAACCACCAGGAACAGCAGGCCGTAGGCGGCGAACGTCGCCAGTCCCGAGGCGGTCTGGCCGGGCGCCAGCGACAACTGATTCCAGCCTTCGCCAAGCGGACTGGCCGCGGCGGAACTGAGCAAGATCGGCAGAA
>JAYTIB010000557.1:0-10940 GCA_043732205.1 Schlesneria sp.
TGTGATCACGACAATCTCGGGTCGTGCCGCGAGCGCCTCGTCGTACAACCGCAGTTCTTCGCGGATTTGCAGGTAGTTTTCCACCGGGTCCGTCTGATCATCGGGTGCCGGTTCCACCAGGTGAATCAGCGCCTTGGTCCGCTCGACGTGCCGCAAGAACTCGTGACCCAACCCGACACCCGCATGCGCTCCCTCGATCAGTCCCGGAATGTCGGCCAGTACGAATTGGCGCTCCTGCCCGACCCGCACGATTCCCAAGTTGGGATACTTGGTGGTGAACGGATAGTTGGCGATTTCCGGCGTGGCCCGCGACAACCGGCTGAGCAACGTTGACTTGCCGGCGTTCGGTTTGCCGATCAAACCCATGTCGGCGATCACCTTCAATTCAAGGGAAATTTCGCGTTGTTCGCCCGGATCGCCGGGACCAAATTCCCGCGGTGCCCGGTTGGTGGAGCTCATGAACCGGGTGTTTCCCCGGCCACCATCGCCACCCTTGGCCACGATGACCCGGTCGCCGTGTTCGACCATGTCCTTCAGGATGTGTCCCCGCGTGGCATCGCGCAGGATGGTGCCGGTGGGAACGCGAATGATCGTGTCCTTGCCGTCCTTGCCGGTCTTCAGCGAGCCGTGTCCCGGTTCGCCGCTGTCGCCGACCCAGTGTCGGACGCCGACCAGATGGACGAGGCTGCTGACGTTTTCGTCGGCCTCGATGATGATGTGACCTCCCCGGCCGCCGTCTCCGCCATCGGGACCGCCTCGGGGAACATGTGCTTCACGACGAAAGCTGCCTGAACCGCTGCCTCCGTCTCCAGCCTTGCAGAAAATCGAAATGTGATCGACGAACATAGTGGGGCGATGATAGTCGATCCGGCACCGACCGGGGAGTCACTGGAAGAAATCAGATTCCGCGTGACAAATCGTTCAACAACGCCACGTAGCCCATGAAGACTCGCAGGATGATGAATATGATCAGCCCCGCCACCATCGCCCAGATCAGCCACGCGAGGGCCATTGTCATCGCCGACAGGCTGCGGCGAGCCTGTTCCTCCAATTGCGGGCTGATTCGCTCCAGCGTTTCCGGAACCGTTCCTGTGGCTTCACCAACCCGGACCAGTTCCAGATAGTCTCGGGGATACAGACCGGTAGCTTGTAGCGTCGTCGACAATTCTTCCCCGTCGCGGACCATCGCCAGCGTCTGCGGTGTCGATGCCACGAACGCGCCGTTGCCCGTGGCTTTCAGGCTGGATTCCAGGCTGGGCTCGATCGACATCCCGGCTTGCTGGGTGAGTGCAAACGCCCACGAAAACCGGGCGATGGCAAACGAACGCAGGCAGCCGCCGATCACCGGAATCTTGAGCGCCAATGAATGAACAATCACCCGGCCGTGCAGTCCTTTCGTAACCATCTGATAGCCGACGAACAGCAGAAACGCCGAGCCGAAACAGCCCCCAAGCCACAACAACGCCCCACTGGTTCCGACCAAACCCAACCCCAGAATATCCGTTGGTTTTTCTGTCGCGGTGCCGCCGATCCAGCCCAGTACCACGATCAGCCCCGCGACAATCAGGATCGCCGCCAACAACTGAAAGATCGGCCACGCAATCTGCCCCAGAAAGGTCCGACGCAGCCGAACCAGATTGTCGTAATGATCAGCCAGCGCGGCCAAGACCTCGGGCAGCGACCCGGTTTGCTCGGCGACATCCACCAGGTCGATCATCAACTCGGGAAACGTTCCCGATTGAATCCGCATGGCGTCGGCGACCTGCTTCCCGCGGCGGAGGTCATCGACAATCTCTTTCGACGCGCGCTGCAGTTTCAGATCCGCTGATTGCGACCCGGCGACCTTGAACGACTTCAGGATGTCCACGCCGGAATGCAGCATCGTGCCGAGCGACCGGTTGAATGTGGCCAGTGTGCTCCACGACAGTTGCGTTCCGCCGAACACTCCCACGGAAATCTCCTTCGATGTGCGTTGGTTGTCGCGGGTCGTTGTGGATGGTGTTGGCGCCGACATCCGCGTCCGGCGAATTCAACTCGGACGGATTGAAAATCCGTCCCACGGAATTCATCGGCGTTCGCTCGTCCGTCGCGGGGGCGTGATGGTAGCATCCGGCGACGAAGTCCGAGTCGCGATTCTATCACCCCGATCAACAGGAAGCTCATGATGCCGCGAACCCCCTGGCTGGCCGTCTGTTTTGTCTTGTGCGTTGCGTCTGGTCTGGTGCGACAGGCTCCGGCCGGCGTTCCCGCATTCGAGGCAAAGGTGATCGATGAGAACATCGGCGCGGTCTGCTACGCCGTGACGAGTGCCGACGTGAACGGTGACGGCAAGCTCGACATCGTCGCCGTCAGCGAGAATCGCGTGCAGTGGTACGAAGCTCCGACGTGGACCAAGCACATCATCCTCGAAAACCAGACCGAAATGGATAACGTCTGTATCGCGGCGCATGACATCGATGGCGACGGTAAGGTGGACTTCGCCCTCGGGGCCGGCTGGATCAAGGCGAACACGGGAACGATTCAATGGATCACCCGCGGCGCGAAAGAAGACGACAAGTGGTCGGTCCATTTCATTGGCAAGGAAGTCAGCACGCACCGCATGAGCTTCGCCGATGTCCTCGGCAAGGGAACGAAGCAACTGGTGGTTTCGCCGCTAAATCGCAGCACCGTCCCGACGGGCCTGCGGTTGATGGCGTTTGAGATTCCCGCGCAGCCCAAGACCGATCGCTGGGCCATGACTGTGCTCGACCAGACCTTGAACCGCATGCACAACCACACGCACGTCGACTGGAACGCCGACGGCAAGCTGGACACGATCACAGCCAGCGAAGAGGGAGTGTTCCTGATCCAGCGCGCCACAGATTCCTTCAGCAAGACGCAACTCGGCACGGGCGCTGCCGGAGACAAGCCCGAACTGCGGGGCGCGGGCGAAATCCGTGTCGGCAAGCTGAAGAGTGGCGGGCGGTTCCTCGCCACTGTCGAACCAATGCACGGGACCAGTATCGCGGTCTACACCACCAACCCAGATGGGTCGCTCCCGCTGCACCGCACAGTGATCGAAGACACACTGAAGCAGGGTCACGCCGTCTGGCCCGTGGACTTGGACGGCGACGGCAGCGACGAAATCGTCATCGGCCACCGCGAACCAGGAACGGGGACGGTCAAGGGACCGGGCGTGTACGTGTATTCGTGTGACGATGAAGCCAAACGCAAATGGTCGAAGCATGTCATCGACGACGGCGGTGTCGCCGTCGAAGACGCGTTCGCCGCGGACCTCAACGGAGACGGCAAGCCAGACCTCGTCGCCGGCGGCCGGGCCACTCACAACGTGAAGCTGTACATCAACCGCGGTGCGGCGAAGTAACCAAGAGCGAGCACAGATCGTTACTCGGCTCACGTCCAATTCCCAGCCGCCCCGTGGAGGAATCATGTCGATGCTGAACGAGTTGATCGTGGGTTTGGCGGTCATAACGGGAGTCTGCTCCACCACGTTTGCGGTCATTTACCGGCCGGCCAAGTCCGGCCGGCTGTTTGTCTGTGGTGTTGGACTGTCGTTCTTGCTGTTGCGCCTACCTGGACATTGGTGGGCGTTGATTCCCGTTGTTCTGTTTGTGGTGTCGCTGGCCTGCTCATTACGAGGCCTGTCGCCGAAAGCGGGGCGACTTTGGATCGGGGCGACTTCGATTGCAATGGCCGTCGGAATCATTGGCTGGTGGGCAACGATCATCAGACAGTTGAATCATCTCGTGCAACAACACCCCTTCATTTCGTTGGCGCAGCGGTTGGACTATGAAAGCGACACCAAAACCGCCGTTCAATACGAGACAGACGATGTGTGGCTGCGACCGGACAGCATCATGGACGAGGACAAACGCACTGACTTTGAGAACCGGCTTGTCGAAGAAGCCAACACGGACAGTTCACGCCGCCGCAACCGGAGTTTTCGGAGTTTGCTGGCCGCCCATCGGGGCATCGAGACGCAATTCAGGGAGGCGATCGGGTTCGGCGTCATGCGAACCACACAATTGCGTTATCCATTCTGGGACATCGACCTTCCCGATCAACCGCTGCTGTCACTGCCTGATGGGAACGGAGATCTCGCCGCCGCGAAGGATTCCGATGACTCGTCCACGCCGGGAGTCGACTACCAGCCTTGGCACCAGCAGAACCTCGTCAATTTCGTCCATCCCCTGACGTGGGGCTTCTTGGAACTGGATAGGAGATCCTTCACCGTTCGTCGGAATCTTGCTCAAGTGATCGGATTTCAGCCGCATGCCTTTGGAACTCGCCCCGAACCACCGAAGACAGCCGGGGACGAGCACAGCGCCTGGCGCATCACGGCGCTGTCCCTGGTGAGTCTCCTCAAGCACCGACCCGCGGCGGTCTACGTCAGCCAGAACCTGCCGAACATGAATGAGCTTACGAGCGTCCCCACCCGGCCTCTTGATGAGTTTGAAGCCGAATCCCTTGGCAAACTTCAGGACGGTGAAGAGTTGGTCGTTCATGGCGACTCGGCCAACCTGCGCATGCTCGGCTCGATCCGCACGGCCTTCCAGTGTCAGCAATGCCACCAAGTCGAACGGGGCACACTGCTGGGAGCGTTTTCGTATCGGTTGAAGAGGTGATGCGAGAAGCAGGGTGTCGTCGCCCCCGACCGTTCATCGCTGCGCCGGGTTCGCTCCGAGCGAGCCGAGTTGGGTGGCCGAGTTTGACCGGCCGAGCTTGGGTTCGATCGAGAACAGGAAGCCGGCGTTGTTCTTGCTCCAGTCGTAGTTCGCGCCGAAGTGGAACAGCATCCACTCGCCGATCCGCGTGACGGTGAGCGACTGGCCGCGGCTTTGATGCTGGGCGATGTCATACGATGCGCTCACGGTGGAGACCCACTTGGGGCTCATCGCGTAGCTGTAGCTGCCGGTCAGGATCTGGCTGTCGAGTGTCGCGCCCTTGATCTGCTGGATGCCGACATACGCGCTGCCGCGGAAGCTGCGCTGGGTCATCACGCCGATGTTCCACCACTGCTGCCCGTTGTTGAAGAAGTCGTACATCGAGTCGGCGACCAGCGTGGTCCGGTCTCCAACGTTCCATGAGTAATGCGAGCTGAACAGGCCGAAGTTCTCGCCGAAGTTGTCCCGGTTCGGATTCGGGAAGTACGTCACCCCCAGGTCGAGGGCCATCCAGTCCTTCACGCGCTGGCGGTCCGGCGGTCCGACTTTCGTCTGCAATCGCTGACTCAAGCCGAGTCGCAACGCCTGCTGCGAATCCACAAGTTCGTTGTACGGGGCACTCACGCTGGTCGCCGATTGCGAGCGGACCGCGTAGAACCTCGGGTCGAACTGCGGAGGCAGCGTCCCGCCGAATGTGTTCGTGAGGAACCGTTCGCGGAAGCGCTCCTGGGCATTGTCCTCGAACTGGTTCCACTGCGGGATCTCGGACAGACTGCGGCTGGCTTGGGCGTAGCCCAGATCTGCATCGAGCGTCACCTTGTGGGCGAGACCGTTCAGGTTCAGGATGTCGCTTTGAATGTGGGGATACGCCCGCCAGAACTGAAGACTCGCGCGCACTCCGCCGCGGCCGTAGAAGCGATCGATCCCCTGTCCCGAGAAGCTGTCGCTCCAATACGCGGCTTCACCCAGCAGATAGGGCGAGACCTTCAATGGTCCCAGATTGAACGGGGCATCGAGTTCGTGGCGGGTCATGCTGACCAGGCCGTTCGCATCCGTGTAGAAGGGGAGGGGACTGAACGTGTCCGCCGGATTCGTCGGTGCCGTCGCCCGGTTGACTGACGCGTACGCCAGCGAGGTGTGTTGACTCCAGTTCAGCCATCCTCCGAGCAGGGGGATGCCGAGCGAGTTCAAATCGCCGCGCGGCAACCAGGCGGTGTTGTTCTCGAAGCGATTCACGGTCGGCTGAACCAACAGCGACCATGTCCAGTTCTCGTCAGGCTGCTGGCGCAGATACGCCATGACGTCGAGATCTTTGTCTGAATCGAAGCTCTTCTCGAAGAAGCTTTCTCGCACGTTGCGGTCCGATGCAACGCCGACCTCGGTCAACAGTTTGATGTTATATG
The DNA here is from genome assembly GCA_043732205.1 of Schlesneria sp. Classification (GTDB taxonomy): domain Bacteria; phylum Planctomycetota; class Planctomycetia; order Planctomycetales; family Planctomycetaceae; genus Schlesneria. Next base: position 6,068 of record JAYTIB010000557.1, read on the forward strand.
GAGCGAACAGATGTGTGTGCTGCCACTGGAGCAGACCGCGGTTTGGATCGGACGGAGCCAGGGTCTGACGGTCGCGTCCCAGGTTGTCGACACCGGAATCGTTCACGTAATAGGCGAGGCCGTTCCCGGAGAACAGGTTTCCCGACGAGTCTGCTCCCGAATACTTTCCGTCGGTGCCGACGGCCGGCCCGCGATTGCTGAGGTAGTCCAACAGCAGATTCCAGCGGGCATCCACCCCCTCGGGCCGCCGCACTCCGAAGAGGGAGAACATATCCCAGCGGGTCCGCAACTGTGTCCCAAAGATGCGGTCCTGGCCGAACCCGACGCCGACCAACGGAATACCGGGGTCGTCCACTGGAGTCGCCAATTGCGGGACGTAAAGCAACGGGACTTCATCGACGAAGAACTGCGCCCCCTGCGATGTCACCCAGTACGATTCGCGAGGGACCATCTGGCCGGTTCGAGGATCGAGTTCGCTTCCAAAGATCGATGGACGCGGCTCCAGGAAGATGTCATTCGCTTGGATGCGATAGCCCGGCCGGCCCATCTGGCTGGTCGTGAACCACGCATTCTGGGCGTGATACGTCTTGAGCGAGGCGAGCCCCCGCGGTCCGGACGAGTCTTGGCGGATGCGATCGGCGCGGATGCGGAAGCTGCTGTCCATCGACGGAATGTACGCCTGCAGTTCGGCATCGAGGATCAACGCGCGTTCTTCGCGCGCATCGTAGAAGGCGCGCGTCGCGCGAATGACGTTGTTGACCTCCAGACTCCCGAACTGCGCCAGTTGCGACTGATTGCGAATGACAATGTTGCCCTCCAGATACAACTGGAACGGTTGCTCGGGGCTTTGCAGCATTTCGGTGGAGAACTGCCCGCCATCCGTCGCGGTGGTCCAGACGATGACTCGGTCCGCACTCAGATCGACCGCGCCGCTCCCTTCGTGACCGCCGATCGTCATCCCATCCACGACAATGTTGACGCCGCCGGTGATCAGCGTGATCTGCTCGGGCGGAGTCGTGTTCTTGGACTCATCGCTTTGCACGTTGAACGGCATCGCGATGCTGCGCGGCGAGATGCGGATTCGCCGCAAGCCAGCCTGCGGATCGAGTTGAACATTGCGCCAGGTTGGATTCACCTCGACCGGCGCGGGGACCGTCAATTGGGTTTGTCGCAGTGTCGTGCGTGTCGAACTTCCCCGCCGATCGACCGCCCGGCGGAACAGCGGATCATCCTTGCCCGGCCGATCGGCAACGCGTCCCTTGACGGTGAGTGAGAGTCCCCGGTTGGAGGCGAGATCAATCCACAACGATTGCTCATTGCGCGTTCCGGTGGCGCTGCGGATTTCGACGCCGTCTTCCAGATACAGTGTCACACGCTGCCGCGGGTTGGTGCGTGCGACACGATCGTGAGCCCACACCACCATGCTGTTGGCCGAGTACGTCTGGTCCCCTTGAACCACCCGGCACGATCCGCGGAACAGGGCGACGGTCGAGTCGCCATCGCGCCATTCCTGCGACCAGTCGGCGACGAGTTGGATGGGTGCGTCGTCATCAGCGGCGGCAGCGGGTGATTCCCCGGCCAGTCCGTGGAGGTGCGGGTGCGTGATCACAACTGCAACCGCGAGCATCGCGGTGCAGACTGCAACCAGCCATCCGGTTCGCAACTGGAAATGACTGCCCGTCACGGGCGCTCCCGAGTGGATTGAGTCCGTAGTCGCCGTCCCTGGTGATCTGGCCTCAGTCGCGGGCAGGCTGGTGATTGATGGCGTCGTTGACGACTCGCTCCGCGACTCGTCTCCGACAACCAACCCGCGACGGAACCCCCGGTGGAAGTGGGGCGGGAGTATATGGCAGCCCGTTTTCCAGTGTCAATTTGGGTTTACGACGAATTCGGCTAAACCTCCACGGGGTCGACAACCGACAGGGTGGCGGCTTGTCAGAAGGTCCGGAATTCGACGCAACGTCCGCGAGGCGAGTGAGTTCAAGACCTCGTCGTTTAACCCTGAGCCAACGGCGAAGGGGATGGAAGCCAACGCTCGACAACACGATCACGCTTTGGCGTCGTCTGCGAAACCGAGCGCCGCCTACCACCGCCGTCGCCGTCGGCTCTTGGGCGAGCGGCAGGAATCGGCATACAAGCACGATGCGCAAGCGAGTGAGTTTTCAGACACACTCGCTTGCGCGTCGTGCTTGTAGGGGGACAAACGTTCATCTGCCGCTCGACTTACTCCTTCAGAGTCGACAACAACCCGTTCATTCGATTTCACCCAGAATTGAGATGCACACCCGCTGTCCGGCAACCGATTCACCGGCAGTTCCCGCCGCGATTTCCTAGAGTTGCCCGGTATTCACTGCGAAGTGAGTCCGCAATTGCTAGATTCTTCAGGCACGCTCTTGCCGCCAATGTTGTGCGACAGTATCAACCCCACCTCTCCCTGATCCCGTTCATGATGCGATTTCGAAGGACTGATGGTGAACCCATCGGGAACCTGACCCGGGCGCTGCTGATTGCCTGGGCGACGTTCCTGTTGGGCGGATTCGCCGTGGCCCGGTCTCTGTCACCGGACCCGCGGGGGTTTGGCACGCACCAGCAGTTCGGCCTGCCCGAATGCACCGTTCGACTGATGTTTGACCGGCCGTGTCCCGGCTGCGGTATGACGACCTGTTTTTCGCACTTCGTTCGTGGCGAGTTTGTCGCAGCGGCCCGGGCCAATCCGGCGGGCCTGCTGCTGGCGGTGCTCTGCGTGCTGATGATTCCGTGGAGTTTGGTGAGTGCCGCGCGGGGATGTTTGTGGCTGGTGGATGAACCGATGACGCTGCTGGTCGTGATGACCGTGATCATCGGAGTGCTGGCACTGCTGTGGTGGTTGCTGGCTGTTTGGCGCAACGTTTGAGTTCATGAATTCGGTGGCTGTCCGAACAGCCGCCGTCCCGACCCCTTCTCCAACGTCAGTGTGACGGACGTGAACAACTGTCGCACAGCCCGGTGATTGAACGGATTCAATTCACCAGCGCCAGCGATGGCGCTGCCATCCAATCCGGCGAAGGATCGCCCCCATGCACGACTCGTCAATGCTTCTCCGCCCGTCGCGGCGTCTCCTGCTCCAGGCTCTCGGCGCGGGCTTGTGCGGCGCGGTCGCGACATCGCTGCCCGGCTGTTCGCTGGGTGTGATGTTCGGGAAGATGGTCATGGGTGAGCCGCTGAATCCGGCCGAATTCCGGAAGATGGCGCAGACCGACCTGACCAAGGGAAAGCACACGGTGCTGGTCGTCTGCACGGCGCCCGATTCGATCGACTCCGAGAATTCCACGCTCGCCTATGACCTGATCGACGGCGTCACGCGGCGGATGAAGCTGCACGGGATCAAGGTCATCAACCCGGATTTGGTCGCCAGTTGGATCGACGAGCACGGCGGCATCGGGTCGGATCCCACGGAGCTGGCCAACGAATTTGACACGGACTACATCGTGTTCATCGACGTCCAGACCTTCAGCTACCGCGAGCCGAACAGCCCGAAGCTGCTCCGGGGCCAGGCCACCGGATTTGTGCGCGCCTACGAGGTCACCGAGATCGGCGGCCACCGCCGCGTCAACAACGTGTACGGCACCGAATTCCATTCGACCTATCCGAAGCATCAGCCCATCTCGGAACAGGGGCGGTCGTCCTTGATCTTCCAGAAGGAATACATGGATCGTTTCTGCGACGTCCTGGCCGAGAAGTTTTACGACCATCGCGCCGGGGGAGACTTCTGATCCCGAGACTGCTTGCGTTGAAGCCGGCCCGACCGTCGGGCGATCCCGACCAGACCACAGAGCTTGTGAGTCTTTGTGGCGTGGGTTTCAACCCACGCGAGATGTCGTACCGCGTCGGCTAAAGCCAACGCGACATCTTGTGGCGAACCGCCATTGAACTTGAATGATTCACACGCTCACAGTGGAGGTCGCTGAATTCGCCAGAAGTCAGACGATTTCGGTTCGATTCCTCAAACTGAATTCTTGCGAATTCAGCGACAGAACAGTCACAGGCCAATCACGGGGAACACGCCCAAATGTCCAGCCATCCAACTCGTCGCCTGATTCCGAACAAGCGGCTTTCGATACTCGCCGCGCTCGCCTGGTGCGTCTCATTCAGCGGTTGCCGCGTGGGCATGCTGCTGGGGCTGTTGATCGCCGGTCCGCCGACGGTCGAACCGGAATTCGACAAGCAGACGAAGGAGTCGATGACCGACAAGGACGTGACCGTCGCGGTCGTCTGCTTCGCACCGACCGAGGTTCGCTACAGCTTCGAGAGCATCGACCACGAGGTCGCGAAGTATGTGACGTTCCGGCTGGCGGAACACAAGATCAAGATCGTCCCGCCGGATCGCGTCCGGGCATGGCTCGAAGAGAACAAGGACTGGGACAAGCCGGAAGAGATCGGCGCCGCCTTCAAGGCGGACTATGTGATCTATATCGACCTCAATGAGTTCTCGTTGTACGAGGAAGGGAGCGCCACCCTGTACCGCGGACGCTCCGAAGCGGTCGTCAGCGCCTGGAAAATGGAAGAGGATGGAACGGCCGACAAGATCTTCAGCATGCAGAAGATCTCGAAGTTCCCGCAGCAGCAACCGGTCAACACCTCCGACGAAACCTACAGCAACTTCAAGGCGCGGTACTTGTCACGGCTGAGCGACGAAATCGGCCGGTTCTTCTACGAGTACTATTTGGCCGACGAGATCGGCACGGGAAGCTGAGCGGCTGTGCAGGATCACGTTCCGAGAGTTCTGAATGTCACCCGAAGCGTGAGTTTTGAAGTTGGGCTGTTTTGGATTTACGCCCCAACGGGGCAGCCCCAAGTTAGCCCAGGGCCAGCGACCATCGGGAGCGCTGCCCTG
>JAYTIB010000558.1:0-4261 GCA_043732205.1 Schlesneria sp.
TGTCGGTGTTGAACAGATAGGTGTCGTTGCCGGCCCCGCCCGTCAGCGTGTTGTTCAGCGAGTTTCCGGTGATCGTGTCGTGGAGTGCTCCGCCGATTACGTTCTCGAACGTGTTGCCGGCCATGAGGGCCAGCGTCAGGCCCGCGTTCACCACTTGCGAGGACGCGTTCGACAGGTCGATGGCCACATTCCGGGTCGTCGTCCCGCTGAAGTCGAGCGTGTCGATTCCGCCGCCGGATTCGACGAGCGTGTCACTGCCATGCGCCAGGTCCGTGTCGTAAACATAAGTGTCGTTGCCCGCCCCACCCGTCAGCACGTTGTTCAGCGTGTTGCCGGTCAGCGTATCATTGAGTGTCCCGCCGATCACATTCTCAATCGTGCTGCCCGACAAGAGGTTCAGCGTCAGTCCCGCGTTGACCACCTGGGCCGCCGCGTTGGACAGATTGACCGCCACATTCCGGGTCGTGGTCCCGCTGAAATCGAGCGTGTCGGTTCCACCACTCGCCTCGTTGATCGTGTCGCTTCCCAACGCCAGGTTAGTGTTGAACACGTAGGTATCGTTGCCGGCTCCGCCTGCCAGGGTGTTGTTCAACGAGTTGCCGGTGAACGTGTCATTCAGCGTTCCGCCGATCACGTTCTCCATCGTGCTGCCTGACGAGAGGGTCAGCGTGAGCCCGGCGTTCACGACTTGGGACGCCGCATTCGACAGATCGACCGCCACATTCCGGCCCGTCGTCTGGCTGAAATTGAGCGTGTCGATTCCGCCACCCGCCTCGTTGATCGTGTCGCTCCCCAATGCCAGGTTTGTGTTGAACACGTAGGTGTCGTTGCCCGCTCCACCCGTCAGCGTATTGTTCAGCGAATTTCCGGTCAGCGTGTCGCCGAGCGAACCGCCGATCACATTCTCCATCGTGTTGCCGGCCGACAGTGTCAGCGTCAGCACGGAGTTCACGACCTGTGCCGCAGCATTCGACAGGTCGACGGACACGGTCCGGGTGGAAGTGCCGCTGAAATCGAGTGTGTCAGTCCCGCCCCCCGACTCGTTGATCGTGTCGCTGCCCAGGCTCGAAATCGGGTTGCAGTTGTAAATGTAGGTGTCATTCCCCGCACCACCCGTCAGCGTGTCGCTGCCACCGCCGCCGGTGAGGATGTCGTCTCCGAGGCCACCCAGCAGGGACACGGCATTCGTGACTCCAGCCGCCACGATCAAGGTGTCGTTGTTGTCGCCACCGTCCGCCACCAGGGTCTGGCCCACCTCCAGACTGTTGATGGTGATCGCATCATTCCCGGCGAGACTGGAAATGTTGATCGCGGTGACACTTCCCAGAGCAAAGTTGTTACTGACTCCGTCGATCACAACCGCCAGGTCACTGCCTGTGGTGACGCTGATCGTGTTCACCGCGGCATCTCCCGTCACGGTGAGGGTTGTCCCCGACAGGCTGGCTGTTCCAGACAGCAACTGCCGCTGTTCAAGCCGCTCCACCGCACACACCAGTGACACCTGGCGCCGCGCGGGACGCCGCGACTTGGCCGGAGAATTCAGGCGATACATCAGCTTGGACAGCCAGTTGGAAGTCAACATAGGAACTCGCTTCTAGTGAAGTCACTCTCAGAGGAATGGCTGGGAATCAGTGCTGCGGTGCCGGTTCCGCAGGCGTGATTCCGGGCACGATGGATGTCAGGAAAACTCGGTGGACCGAAGGGTCGGTGGCGTGGCGTCAGTCCCGCGGACTTTCAATGCCCGCAGGTCGATGGACATGGACATACAGGCAAAACTAGTTTGCAATTCGGCGGCTGTCGGCTTTTTCTCGCTTTGCAAATGGATTTCTCCAAAATTTGCGAAACGAGCGCAACGCGGCGCGGCCATTTCCGGAACCCGACCCGGACGGCCGCGCCACTTTCAGCGCAATGCCGTCCGCTCCGCTCAAGCCGGGCTCGCGACCGACGGCGTTTCCAGAAGCCGACACCCGATCCGCAATCCGGACTTAGGGCCGGCGCATCAATAACTGTCGTAGCACGGACGCCTCGTCCGTGCGTCCCTTTCGCGAGATGCCTGGGATTTGGACGCACGGACGAGGCGTCCGTGCTACGGCTGTTTCTCACCGAATCCCGACAGTTATTGATGCGCCGGTCCTTGACCGCCGGAGAGACCCGGATCATCGGGCGATGACAACGACCGCTGCGGCTGCGGTCGACATGCTGTGCTCCGTCAGCATCCAGTGGCTTCGGTCGCATCAGCCAACTCGAAGATTCGACCCGGCAGGCGAACGGTCAGCCGCGCTGCTTGCACTTCAGGTAGCACCCCTGCACTTCGGGGACGCAGGTGCGGCCGTTGGGGGCAAGCGTTGAGCAGCGGGCTTCGTCCGATTGCGCCCGCAGGACCGCCGCGCGGGTTCTGGCGACGACCCCTTCTTCGACATCCAATTCGATGTCATCGCGGGTCAGTCCGAAACACGCGCACAACGGCGCGTCGATGTCCTTGATCGGGATCAGACCGGGGACGGAAACTCGTGTCACCACGCTGCCGAAGTCATCGTAATAGACGACGGCACACCGGCTGTCCGGACAGAAGTAAGCCCTTTCGGCCAACACCTGGCGAACATCGGCCGCCAACCGCGCGGCGAGCGTCAGCGGACCAACCGGATGCCCCTGCGAATCACACCGCGGACAACGGCTGTCGACCTGATCCGGCTCGCGAATGAAAGCTTTGTTCATGGGTGGAAGGCAGTGGGTAGTGGATAGTGGGTGGTGGATAGGACGCAGAGAATTCGTTGATCGTGCCGGTTCCTTCTACCCACTACCCACTGCCCACTGCCTACTCCAACCTCAGCCACATCGTTTTCAGGTACTCGCTCTCGGGGCAGTGGGTCGCGATCGGGTGGTCGGCGGCGGCGCCGCCCTTCAGCAACACCTGCACGCGCCGGCCCACTTCGGGGGCGGCACAGACGATCTTTGAGAACTCGGCCAAGTCGAGCAGGCCCGAGCAACTGCACGTCAACAGCAACCCGTCCGGCGCGACCAGTTGCATGGCCAGGCGGTTGAAGTCGTAGTACTTCCGCCGCCCCTCTTCAATCTCGTCCCGCGACCGGATCAGCTTGGGGGGATCGAGGACCACGACGTCGTACTTTTTGCCGTTGCGGAGCATGTCGCGGATGTAGGCGAAGGCATCCGCCTGGACGATGTTCAACTTCAGCCGGTTCAGCTTCGCGTTGTCGCGCGCCAAGGCCGCCGCGGATTCGTCGAGTTCCACGCCGGTGACATCGACGGCCCCGCCCAGCTTCAGCGACTGAATGGCAAACCCGCCGGTGTAACAGCACAGGTCCAACACGGACTTGCCCCCGCAGAACTCGGCGAGCTTCCTCCGGTTGTCGCGCTGGTCGCAATAGAAGCCGGTCTTGTGCCCGCCGGTGAAGTCGACACGGAACTGCGTGTCGAACTCGTGAATCGTCGACTTGGCGGGCAGCCCCTCCGAACCGGTCGGGGCGGCCGCGAACCCCTCATGATCCTGCGATTGCGGACCGGGCCGCATCACGCCGTGCTTCGTCCCGCACAGCGGTTCCAGCATGCTCAGGATCGCTTCGGCGCGTTGATACATCCCCAGCGAAAAGCATTCGGCCACCAGCACATCGCCGAACCGGTCGACCACCAGTCCGGGCAGTCCGTCCGCTTCCGCGTGGATCACGCGGTACGAGTCGGTGACCGCGTCGAGTTTCAGGATCTCGCGCCGCAGATCAACCGCCGATCCCAGCCGCTCGGCCCACCAGACTTCATCGGGCCGGTTGATCCCCGTGCGCAGCAATCGGACGGCGATTTCGGCCTTCGGATTGAACAGCCCGAAGCCCTGCGTCGCTCCGGAAGTCGACACGATTTCGACAAGATCCCCTGGTTGGGCGCTGGGATCGAAGTCTCCCAACTGCCGCCGAAACAGGAACGGATGCCAGACGGCTCCCTTGGCCACGATCTTCGGCAGCCGGCGGCCTTCTTCGGGACAAACCGGCCGCTGGGCGAGCCGTTCAAACGGCGCGGCGTCCGACGGACGACGGCTCTCACGGCGGTATGACGGCGGAACATTCGGGCGTTTGGAGTGCATGCCGTGATGTTAGTTGAAGCCATCAGGCATCACAACGACGCGTGCGGACCAGCCCGCCAACGGGTGTGCATCTCAATTCTGGGTGAAATCGAATGAACGGGTTGTTGTCGACTCTGAAGGAGTAAGGCGAGCGGCAGATGAATGTTTGTCCCCATACAAGCTCGACGCGCA
>JAYTIB010000559.1:0-4250 GCA_043732205.1 Schlesneria sp.
CGCGATCGTGACCCCCGAACAACTGTGGCAGAACTTTCGCAAACTGCATGTGCGACAGTCGCTGACGGCCGTGGCGGTTCCGGTCTCGGAATTCGTCAAACAGGTTTCCGAGCCTTCTGATTCCGAACTGCGGGCCTACTTCGACGCGCGCAAGAGCCTCGTCGGTGACGAACGCGGCAACCCGGGATTTCTGGAATTGCCGAAGGTCAGGCTCGGGTATTTGGTCGCATCGAATCTGGAGAACTTTGAAAAGGGTTTGTCTGGCGCGACGGACCAGGAAGTGGCCGATTACTACGACAAGCACAAAGAGCAGTATCGGATATTTGGCATCCCGGATTCCTCCGACGTCATGCCCGACTTGAAGGGCGGAGTCGATTCGCTCGATCCGGAAGCGCCTGCCGATGCTTCGGCCCCCGCCAATGTGGCGATCGAGAAGCCTGCCGAAGGCAGCCCCGCTCCGTCCAATCCACCCCCGACTGATAAGCCTGCCACTGACAAGCCAACTACCGACAAGCCCACGCCCGACAAGCCTGCCGGGGAAGCCGCGTCCGACAAGAAAGAGCCCGCAAAGAAAGAGGCAGACAAGCCGGCCGCTTCCGAGCCAAAGGCCAAAGAGGAACCGAAGTGCGAGGACGATGTCCCGGTGAAAAAGGAAGACGGGGCCAAGCCGGCGACCGAAGAAATTGAATTGCCCAAGCCTGCCGCTGCCGAGAAAGGTGACTCGACGCCGCCCGCTCCGGACCTCCCCTCGTCGGACACGAACGACGTTCTCCCCAAGCTGCACCCGCCCCGGTTCGATCCCACCGCTCCCGTCCGATACCGTGCGTTGGATGACGATCTGAAACTGCAGATTCGCGAAAAGATCCTGCTCGAAAATGCGTTCGAGAAGATGGGCGAAGCCGCGGATCACGCGCTGGCTTTCATGAACGACCTGAACCTGAAATACCTGTCTGCCACCGATCCCGCCGAGCAAGCCAAGTTGGCGGCCACGTTCGTGGACGAGTGTAAGAGGTATGCCAAGAAAAGTGGTCTGGAGTATCACGAGACCAAGCAGATGACCCGCAGGGAACTGGCGATTTCCATGGACGATCGGATTGGCAGCGCCACCGAAGTCAGGGTTGGCAACGTGCGACGAAATCCGCAGTCGGTGACCGAGTTGGCCTTCGAGACGGTCTCGTCCGGCCGAGAGTCCGACATGTCGCAAGTGAAATACCGCCTGTCACTCTATTCGCCGCAACGCGCGGACTCGCCCGAGGCGAAGTACGCGTTTTGGAAAATTGCCGAGATCCCCGCGAAGGTGCCGGAACTCTCGAACGAATCCACGAAGCAATTGGTGGTCGATTCGTGGAAGTACGAGAAGGCTCGCGGACTGGCGGAACAACGGGCGAAAGACTTGGCCGATCTGGTCAAGAAGTCTCCGGCGGACATTCCGGCCGTGTTGTCAGGACAGACGATCAACGGCACCAAAGATTCTCCCGCGGTGACGGTCCGCGAAACTCCGAAGTTCACTTGGATGCGGGTGTCGAACAGCGTGCCGACGATGGGCTTGCAATTCCCGGCCGAATCGCCAATCGATGGCATCGATCAACCCGGACCGGACTTCTTGAGGCTGGTCTTCGAACAACTGGGCGACGGCGACGTGGGTGTGGGGTTGAACCGGCCGCGGACTGTCTTCTACGTCGTGCGCGCACATGATCGGGATGGCACCGATGCGAGCGACGGCGGTGTCGCCTTGCAGGAAATGCAGCAGATGTTTCTGAGGGAACGGTTCACCAGCTTTTTCCCCACGCCGTACGACTTCTTGGCGACTGAGACGCAGCACTCTGTCGAATCGCGCTGGCGACAGAACTTCAACAAGCGGTTTGGCATCACTTTCGAAGAGCGCAAGTCGCCGGAATCGGACGGCGAGTAACAACCAGTTGAATGTCACGTGGAGCACGATTTCATCGTGCTCGAAACCCGATGAAACTCAGCACGCTGGAAACGTGCCCGCGTTTTTCAACACGCTGGCAAGTTGCCGGAAGAATGTGATTGACGTGTCCGCTTCGATGCTGTTTCAAATCTCCCCGGCGAAATCTGAAATAATCCTGTCGTGCCTCGTCACCCCTAGGATCATTCGGTGACGTGGCTTACGACGGTCAGTCGCGGACGATTCGCGGGGAAACAGTGCGACGGGCGATGGTTCGACCCCGCGTTGCTTGCAAGATCCAACATCGACCATCAGAATTCCGAACTCTGCCGGACAGTGCGGCTGGTTTTTTCCTGACCTGCTTTCCTGAGATGCGACTCCATGAGTGACACGTCGGGTGCGATGATTGAAGCGGTGGGTTTGAGCAAGTATTACGGCCAGTTTGCGGCAACCCAAAACATCAGCTTTTCCGTCCCGCGCGGCCAAGTGGCTGCGTTTCTGGGGCCCAACGGTGCGGGCAAGTCGACGACGATGAAGCTGCTCACCGGTTTCATGGCGCCCAGCGAAGGGGTCGCCCGGATCGGCGGCTTCGATGTGGCGACTAATCGGCTGAAGGCGGCCGAGATCTTGGGGTATCTCCCCGAGAACGGTCCGCTGTATCTGGAAATGACCCCCTCCGAGATCCTGAAGTTCCTTGGGTCCGCACGCGGGATGTCGCGCGAGCGATTGAGTGAGCGGCTCGAATTCGTCGCCACCAAATGCTCGTTGAAGGGCGTGTGGGGCAAGCCGATCGCCAAGCTGTCGAAAGGGTATCGCCAGCGCGTCGGGATGGCCCAGGCGCTGCTGCACGATCCGCAGGTTCTGATCTTGGACGAGCCGACCAGCGGCCTCGATCCGAACCAGACTCACGACGTGCGCGAACTGATCCTGAGCCTCGCAAAAACGAAAACGATTCTGCTCTCCACGCACATCCTTCAGGAAGTTCGCGCCGTGTGCAGCCGCGTGATCCTGGTTCACGAGGGACGGCTGGTTCTCGACGGGACGGTCGATGACTTGGAGGGTCAGGTCGGCATGGAAGGACGGTTCCGCCAGTTGACGGGTGCGGGCAGCTAGTCCGCAACCGGTTGGCGGATTGCCGCAGTCCGGCCGGTCGCCCTACGCCGTTTCGATCCGCGACACAACCGCGGAGGGCGGTCGCCGGGACGGGCCTTCGAAGCGGTTCTCTCAGTGGTTAGTGTCGCGAGTCGTGTGTGTTCTGTTGTCCGAGATTTCTTCGAGGTTTCCTGCCAGATGCGAAGTCATGTTGTATTCGCCGTGTTCAAGCGGAACTTCTGGAGTTACTTCTCCGGAGTCATCGGCTATCTGTTCATCGTGGCCTTCGTCCTGCTCGGCGCATTCGCCGCGTTTCAGGCGAAGTTCTTTTCCAACAACGTGGCCAGCCTGGACCAGCTCAACGAGTGGTTTCCAACGTTGCTGCTGTTCATCGTTCCGGCCATCACGATGGGTGTCTGGTCCGAGGAGCGGAAGCTGGGGACCGAAGAACTGCTCTTCACCCTGCCAGTCTCGGACTTGGAAGTCCTGATCGGGAAGTACCTGGCGGTGATCTCCGTTTACAGCGTGGCCCTGTTCTTCTCGCTGACGCACGCCGTGGTGCTGGCGGTGATTGGACAACCGGATGTGGGACTGCTGGCCACCACCTATTTCGGCTACTGGCTGACGGGCTGCGCTCTGTTGAGCGCCGGGATGATGGCGTCGTATCTGACCAACAGCGCGACGGTGGCGTTCATTCTCGGTTCGCTGGTCTGCGCGGTCCCCGTGTTCATCGGCCTGATCCCGCTGCCGCCGCTGGCGGCCGTTGTGATCGGCAGCGACCAGTTCTTCGAACAGATGACCGTCGCGCGGCAATTCGAACCGCTCGGAATCGGTTTGATCCCGCCCAAGAGCCTGCTTTACTTCGTCTCCATCGCGGTCTTCATGCTCTACCTGAACCTGGTCCTGATCGGGCAGAGGCACTGGCGCGGCGGCACGCGCGGTGCCGCAATGGGTCTCCAATACTGCGTGCGCGCCGTGTCGCTGGCGCTGATCCTGATCAGCGTCAACGTGCTGGCATCCAGTGTCAACCGCACGTTCGACATGACGGCCGAACATGTCTACAGCGTCTCCAAGACCACCAACGGGCTGTTGTCAAAACTGTCGGACAAGCGGCCGGTCACGATCCAGGCGTTCGTCAGCCGGGATGTGCCGCGTGACTATGTCCCCGTCAAGACCGCGCTGCTCGGCTTGCTGGGCCAGTACGAACAGGCGAGCCACGGCAATGTGTCGGTCCGCGTCGTCACCGTGG
>JAYTIB010000560.1:0-4243 GCA_043732205.1 Schlesneria sp.
CTGCAAAACTGGGACGACGAACTCCCCCGCTTCGTGAAGGTCATGCCGATCGACTACAAACGCGCCCTCGCTGAACAGAAAAAAGAGATGGCGAAAGCCTAAGAACTGAACCACGAATCTCACGAATAACACGAATCTGAAGAGGGGAAGACGAAGAGGGACGACCTGAGTCTGTGTTTTCAAATTTGTGTGTCTGTGACTGGCGCGATGCGGTTTTGTGTCCAATTCGAGTTTGATTTGATTGGCTTTGTCTTGCCTCTCTCCCCTCTTCACATTCGTGTCATTCGTGAGATTCGTGGTTCAAAGTCTTCCGTCTTCCTGAATTGGGACACCACCATGAGCATCATCTACCCGACCGAACAGAAGAAGGAGCTGGCGAAAGCCTAAGAACTGAACCACGAATCTCACGAATAACACGAATCTGAAGAGGGAAAAGACGGAAGAGAAGAAATGAACGGAGTCTGAGAGTCTGAAGATTGCGTTTCGATGACCATCGCGATTCGGTTTCATGTCCAACTCAAGCTCGTTCATTGTGGTCCACTCGGCTCCGTATTTCTTCCCCTCTTCAGATTCGTGTTATTCGTGAGATTCGTGGTTCACCGTCTTCCGCCTTCCTGAATTGGAACACCATCGTGAGCATGATCTACCCCGAGGAGTCGTATGCCATCATTGGTGCCTGCTTCGAGGTGTACAACGTGGTCAGAAGCGGCTTTCAGGAGCCGATTTATCAGGAGTGCCTGGAACTGGAATTTGGCATGCGGAACATGCCGTGTCGGCCTCAGGTGGAGTTGCCGCTCACGTACAAGGACCGCCTGCTGACGAAGTATCTCAAGCCGGATTTCGACTGCTACAGCAAAATCATTCTGGAGTTCAAAGCCGTTTCAAGGCTCGACGATTCGTGCCGTGCTCAAGTTCACAGCTATCTCAAACTGACAAAATACAAGCTCGGGCTGCTCGTGAACTTCGGGGCGCATGGCGAACTGGAGCACGAGCGAATCGTCTTCTGATGACTCTTCAGATTCGTGTTATTCGTGAGATTCGTGGTTCAACTTTCTTGGTATTCAAATGGGCAAGCCGACTGGTTTCAAAGAGTTCTTGCGTCAGGTTCCGAACGAGCGGGATGCGAAGTTGCGCGTCTTGGACTGGAACGAGTTTCACGAGCACATGCCCGAGGGTGAACTGAAGACCCAGGGCGCGCGGTGCATGGACTGCGGCGTGCCGTTCTGTCACACCGGGTCGCTGATGGCCGGCATGGCCGCGGGGTGTCCGGTCAACAACCTGATTCCGGAGTGGAACGATCTGGTCTACCGCGGGAATTGGCGCGAGGCGCTCGATCGCCTGCACAAGACCAACAACTTCCCCGAGTTCACCGGGCGCGTCTGCCCCGCGCCGTGCGAGGGATCGTGCGTGCTGGGGATCACCAGTCCGGCGGTCACGATCAAGAACATCGAGTGCTCGATCATCGATCACGGCTTCGAAAAGGGCTGGGTGCAGCCGAACCCGCCGAAAGCGCGGACCGGCAAGCGCGTCGCCGTTGTCGGCAGCGGTCCCGCCGGACTGGCGGCGGCGGCCCAGTTGAACAGCGTTGGACATGAAGTCACCGTCTTCGAACGGGCCGACCGCGTGGGTGGACTGCTGATGTACGGCATCCCCAACATGAAGCTCGAAAAGCATCTCGTGCAGCGCCGGGTCGATCTGCTCGCCACCGAAGGCGTCCAGTTCCGAACGAGTACCGAGATCGGCCGCGACATCAGCCCGATGGATCTGCGCGAACAGTTCGATGCGATCGTGCTGGCGACCGGCGCGACCAAGCCGCGCGACCTCTCGATTCCCGGCCGTCCGCTGAAGGGAATCCACATGGCGATGGAGTTCCTGCACGGCAACACCAAGAGCCTGCTCGATTCGCAGTTGTCCGACGGCAAGTACATCAACGCGAAGGACAAGCACGTCGTGGTGATCGGCGGCGGCGACACGGGGACCGACTGCATCGGCACGTCGATGCGTCACGGCTGCAAGGGACTCATCAATTTGGAGATCGTCCCCGAACCACCCGCCGAGCGCGCGGCGAACAACCCGTGGCCGCAATGGCCGCGCATCTTCCGTGTCGACTACGGTCACGCTGAAGTCGCCGCTGTGTTCGGCGAAGATCCGCGGCTGTTCAGCACAACGACGGTCGAGTTCCTCGGCAACGACAAGGGCGAAGTCCGGGCACTCAAGATCGCCAAGGCCGAACCGGCCCCGCCGTTCAAGATCATCCCCGGCACCGAGCAGGAAATCCCGGCCGATCTGGTCTTTCTGGCCCTCGGTTTCCTCGGTCCCGAATCGCCGGTCGCGGAGCAGTTGGGCGTGAAGCTCGATCCCCGGTCAAACTACGAAGCCGTCCACGGCCAGTTCAACACCAACGTTCCCGGCGTCTTCGCCGCCGGCGATTGCCGCCGCGGCCAAAGCCTGATCGTCTGGGCCATCAACGAAGGCCGCGGTGCCGCCCGCGAATGCGACAAGTACTTGATGGGGAAGAGCGACCTGCCCTAATTGCCGAACCGACAATGAGAAAAAATGGTCAAGATTCAGGGTGGTTTGTTGCAACGGCAAGTCGCGAACTCCACCATAGGCGATGTTGAGTGCGAATGATTCGCCAGCAGGAAGTTATGCCGGAACGGATTCCGTCCGATGAAAGTCTTTGGGTTGACTCGAATCGGAAACAAAAACTACCCTCCTCCCCTCGTCGGGTGGAAGTTCTGGCGGATGAATCATGGAAACAATGGACTATCAAGAAGCGCAACGCGAATTCCTCGAATACTTGCAGTCACTTCCTGCAGAGGAAGCCAATGCACTATTGAATGAACTGGCAGAGGAATTCGCCAAGGCGATGGCAGTCCGAATTGTTCGGGCGCAGGTCGAATCGCAGTGTGACACCGTTTTTCCGCGAATTCGGTCCCAATTGTGTGACATCCGGAATCGTATTCGTCGAGAGCTAAAAGATGTCGGACCAAGAGCCAACCACGGAACTTCAACCAGTTCCCTTGAGAGAGTCGTCTCCGCCCGAAAGGGCGAATGAGCGTGACCGCAAGGAACTTTCTCCGGAACGGATGGTTGAGCGGTTCACGGCGATGACGTTCGGCATGTCCCAAGTGGCTGACCCACTCATGGGAAAGTTGGATGCAAAGCATTTGACGGCTGTGATCGCCAACGTCGATAAGGCTGACGAACGCCGCCTTGAGCAAGTAAAGCTGCACGGCAAGAATCAGCTCGTCGCGCTATCTGTGGTTCTCATTGCAGTCTTGATCCTCTGCGGATTGTTCTTGGGATTCGGAAAGTCTGAACAACTCGACAAGATCTTGGCGCTGATCGTCGGTCTCATCGGTGGATTTGGCATCGGCCGGGTTTCGAAGAAGTCAGAGTGAGCCCGAGGTTCCAATGCGCATTGCCCTCGGTTGTGATCACGGTGGGTTTCCACTCAAGCAGCGGATCGTCTTGGCGATTCAGGCGGCGGGGCACGAGGTCGTCGATTGTGGGACCGATTCGAATTGTTCGGTCGATTACCCGGACTTCGCGCGGAAGGTGGGTGAGACGATCCTTGCGGGGAACGCCGACCGCGGCATCCTGCTGTGCGGCAGCGGGGTCGGGATTAGCGTGGCGGCGAACAAGATTCCCGGCATTCGCGCGGGTGTCTGCCACGACATCTACTCGGCTCACCAGGGGGTCGAGCACGATGACATGAATGTGCTCTGTCTGGGGGCGCGGATCGTCGGTGAAGAAGTCGCCGTGGAACTGGTGCGGGCGTTCGTCAACGCCGAGTTCACCCGTGAAGAACGTCATGTCCGCCGACTGAACAAGGTGCTCGACATCGAACGCGACGCGCTGGCGGGAAAGTTTGCGACGGGCTGAGGTGGGCGCTGGGCAGTTTCTCACTCAGGCTTCGTACTCGCAGAGGGCGCGTTTCCACGAGGCGTCGTGGCAAACGGATTCGCGCCGGTTCGCGTGATTCGCGGGCGCTTCTTCCGGTCGTGGGCCGCGTGTCAGTAGTCGGCGATCGAGCCGTCGGGCAGGCGGCCCCGGGTGGGCCATTCGGGTTTGCTCGGCATCTGGGCAAGTTCAGCCAGTTTGGCTTCGTTCACTTCGCAGCACAGGCCGACTCCCTGCGGGAGCGAGGCGTAGCCGTCCTTGTCGATCGACCAGTTCTTCGTCACCAGTCCCGGCGGTGAGATGCTCGGGTAGTACTCGTGAATCAGGAAGAACGGGA
>JAYTIB010000561.1:0-1519 GCA_043732205.1 Schlesneria sp.
AGTGAATCATCGTCCTCATCGTAGAGCTTGTCGTAAATCATCGAGCGGGTCACGAGTTTCCCGCGATGCAGCGCGAGCAATTCCACCAGCGAGTATTCCATGGCGGTCAGCGGCACCACCGAACCACCGCGGGTCACCGTGCGGGAGACCGTGTCGATTTGCGTGTCGCCGATTTCGAGCAATGGCTGCGATTGGCCGGCGGCGCGACGGATCAGGGCGCGCAGACGGGCCAGCAGTTCCGCCAGTTGAAACGGCTTCACCATGTAGTCGTCCGCACCGGAATCGAGTCCCTTGACGCGATCCTGGACGGTGTCGCGGGCGGTCAGCATCAACACGGGCGTTGGCTTCAGTTTCCGCAGCCGCGTCAGCACCTGCCAGCCGTCGAGCTTCGGAAGCATGACATCCAGGATCACCGCGTCGTAGTCCCAGTTGGTCGCCTTGTACAGTCCCTCTTCCCCGTCGCTGGCCACATCGACCACATAGCCCTCTTCCTGCAGACAAGTCCACACCACCCGCTGCAGATCCGGTTCGTCTTCCACGATCAAAACACGCATGTCCTTCAGTACCTCTCTGCGGTCATTCTCAACGAATCCCATTCCATCGGACGGCCCTTCTCGGAACGGAATTGCGGTGAAGGACCGGCGCATCAATAACTGTCGTAGCACGGACGCCTCGTCCGTGCGTCACATTCGAGCGATGACGGGGAGTTGGACGCACGGACGAGGCGTCCGTGCTACGGCTGATTCTCACCGAATCCCGACAGTTGTTGATGCGCCGGTCCTAATCGTTCGACGCGCGGAGAATCTTACTGGAAAGATGTCGTGACCCGTCACAACTTCACCTTTGATTAAGGTCTGCCTGCGTAGCATCCCGCGAACTTTGGTCGAAGGCGAGCGTTCTTGCTCGGCACCTGTCACAAATCAACCGTGGGGTTCCACCCCATGTCCATTGGCCCCTTCAGGAGCGCCCCGATGAAAACAAACGGATGGCTTTCAACAGTCGGTTTACTTGCCGCAATGAGCCTCAACGCAGGGGCCGACGAACCCGTGGACCAGGACGCAACGGCCGCGGTGAGCGCCATTGCAACAGAGAACGGACGATCACCTGCCGAAGCGGTTCAGGCCAATGGCCAAGGGAATCCAGTAGCTGACGCTGCGGACCATGTCGGCAGGTCGGATACGGAGTCATTGGCGCAAGCCGGTCGCGATCAGCGGAGCCCCGGAACGCGTGGCCGGCAAGTCGGTCGCGGACCGGGCGGGCCTCGCGCTGGAGCACGCGATCACCGTGATGCCGGCTCGCGAAGTCCTCAAGGACCACACGGCTTTGGCCACGGCGATTCACACGGATCGCAACAGCATGCCGCAGGGCATCGGCCACCATTCGGGCCTCATGGTTCAGGGGCTGATCACCGTCCGCAAGGGCCGCACTTCGGTGGCCCGGATCATCGCCATGCCGGATCACAAAGTCATCAAGGACCAAACGGCTTTGGCCACGGCGATTCACACGGATCGCAACAGCA
>JAYTIB010000562.1:0-4232 GCA_043732205.1 Schlesneria sp.
CCGGCCCTGTCCACCGTTTCGGTTCCGCCGCGACCAGTGAACACCGTCCAACAAGCTCAATGGGTGCCGTCGAAGTAATGGATCGTCGACAAGCATCCAGTTGGCCAGCCCTGTTCTGTGAATACCAACTTCCGAAGTCTTCGAAGACTTCGGAAGTTTTTTTGTGCGCATCCGCCATTCGCGCCGCCATCGGACTCGCCGAACGAGCCCCCTCCGCGTCGAAAGCCTGCCGCATCTGCCCGAGGAAAACAAAGGGGACAGGTCCGAATGGCACTGTCGTTCGAGTTGCGCGCGGACGCTGAGCCGGGACCGGGCGGCGGGATTTTGGAAATCTCGGCCGGTCGGAGTTGATCTGGTGTGATTGGCCGCCCTGGGCTATGAGTGATTCGGCCCTCCTTGGTGATCGCTGTCTATCGAAGCCAAGGAGGGGCTCTCGATGGAGTCTCTATCAGATTCTTCCCAGTCGGTCAGCAGCAGTTCGAGCGGCGGTTTTCAGCGGGTGGTCGCCGCCTTTCTGAGTCAGCCCGGTTTGCCGTTCGCCGCGGTGTTGTCGGCCGGGCGTGTCGCGCGGATCTTTGCCAAGCACAAGAATCTGTTTGCGATGAACAGTGTCTATTCGACCGTGAACGTGCTGTGGGCGTTTCTCGGTCAGGTGCTGCGGGACGGCAAGGAGGCCGCGTGTCAGGCGGCCGTGGCGGCGATCACCGCGCAGCGTCTGGCCGATGGTCTGGCGCCGCCGACGTCCGACTCGGGCGACTACTGCAAGGCGCGGGCGAAGCTGTCGGAGGCGGCGCTGCGCGAGTTGACGGTCGAGATCGCGGACGACCTGGAAGAGCAGGCCGATCCCCAGTGGCTGTGGAAGGGGTTGCACCCGAAACTCGTGGATGGCTTTACGTTCACGATGCCCGACACGCCCGAGAACCAGGCCGAAGACCCGCAGTCCCGCTCGCAAAAGCCGGGCGTCGGATTGCCGATCGCACGGGGCCTGGCCATCCTGTCGCTGGCCACGGCGACGGTGTTGGACGTGGCCAGCGGGCCGTATTCCGGCAAGGAAACCGGCGAAACGGCGCTGCTGCGGACGCGGCTCGACTCGTTCTCGCCCGGCGACCTGCTGGTGGCCGACCGCGACTTCTGTTCGTTCTTCCTGATCGCGCTGCTGCTGGGTCGCGGCGTGCAGAGTTGCACGCGGATGCACCAGAAGCGGCACGTCGATTTCCGCCGCGGACGCCGCCTCGGCAAGTACGACCATCTGGTCGTCTGGACGAGACCGCAGCGTCCGAAATGGATGGACCCGGCGACGTACGAGACGATTCCGGCGACGATGACCCTGCGCGAACTGCGATTCCAGATGGTCCAGCCCGGCTCCCGCACGAAGGAGATCACGATCGTGACCACACTGACGGACGCGGAGGTCCACACGAAGGCCGACCTCGCCGAACTGTACGGCTTCCGCTGGAACGCGGAACTCGACATCCGCGCGATCAAACAGAACCTGAACCTGAACCACGTCCGCTGCAAGTCGCCGGAGATGGTGCGGCGGGAACTGTGGACCACGCTCCTGGCCTACAATCTGGTCCGCACGACGGCGGCGACCGCGGCGCTCTTACATCACAAGCGACCGCGCCAAATTAGCTTCACGGGAACGTGCCAATATATTCTCGCTTCATGGACTGATCTGGCGCGCGGTCGCATCGCGCCGGAGAAGATCACGGACCACTGTCTGACGCTGCTCTCCAAGATTGCCGAGTGCGAGGTCGCCCACCGTCCCGGCCGCCTCGAACCCCGCGTCATCAAACGCCGCCGCCACGGCTACAAGCTCATGCAACAACCCCGCCACGTCCTGAAGAAACAACTCGAATCCGCCAACGCCAAGGCGTAACGGCAGTTAGGCACACGACAGTGCCATTCACTCCTGACCCCTTTGATTTCCCCGAACAAGCCCGGCCACCCCGCCACCCTTTCATGTCGACTTGTTCATGTCAATCGCTTCTCCGAGAAAACACCCGTGCGCACTGGCCGTCGGAAGGCTTGAAGTCGGTAACGGGAGCGTCTTTCGTAGCACGCTCAACAACGACCCGGACGGTTGCGTGAGGGAGAAAGTCACCTTCGATTTCGGCTTCGATTTCATTTGCGATGTCTTCGACGACAGTATCACTCTGACTATCAGCCACAATCCGAACCTGAATCTGCTTTTCGTTCCAGCAAGCGTCAATCAGCCTCATGGATGGTGTAATTGCTCCGAGAAGCGCTCGCTGAATAGATAACAACACACGTGTGCGATCAAGCGAAGTATTCATTGTGGCCTCACTGGAAAAATGTGTATCCCGTCTTTTCCGTACGTGATGACGCCCCATGCTGTCTGAGTCGCCGTTCCGGTGACTTCATCAACATGCTGCCCGATAACTGTTCCGAAGTCTATGATCTCACGGGAACCAGGCTGCCCTATCGGAATATCACGCAGCGATCTTCCTGTTCCAGCTTGCCGAGCGAGTTCTAGCGGGTCTGCCGTCAGAATACTTTTTCCGGGTTGGTAATTGTTGTGACCGGGAATGTGTTTCCCCTGTCTCCCCATGTGAACTTTCGGCGGGGCAATGTTGTCGACGGCGGCTTCGATGGCGGCCTTGATTGCATCGTTTCCGGCGTCGGCCGCGAGCTTGGCGGCTTCTGGGGCGGCGTAGGAGGCGGCGTTGTCGCCGTTTTTCACGAAGGCGTTCTTGATGTCGTCCCAGACACCCCAGGTGGCATCATCAATTTGGCGGACACTGTAGGCATTGTGTGCCCAGATGGTGAAGCCCCAGTTGGGGTCACCGACAAAATACGTGTGGTCGGTCGCGACGCGCAGGTTGTACACGGCCGCGGTGCGGACCGTCAGGACCACCGAATCGACCGCTGTCAGCTTGCCGTCGTGGCCCACCAGGTGATCGCCCGGTTCCAGTTCGTGCGTGCGTCGCCAGCCCTTGCCGGGGACGTAGAACGGGTGCTCGGCCGTCGTTTCGATCAGCCGTCCGCCGATGGTCAACTCGGCGACAAGTCCCGTCAGGCGGAAGATCTTTTCCACTCGACGGACGACGACCTCGCCATCGGGATGCAGTTCCGAGCGGGAGAGAATCTCATCACCCGGCTGGAACTCTTCAATCGGCCGCGCACCGTCCGGTGTCAGCAGCGGCGTTCCCGCCACGAAGCAGGTGTTGTTCAAGATTTCCAAGCCGAAACCGTGGCCGTTCGCCTGCTTCGCCAGAACGTTGAGTTGATCGAAGTTCTTGGCCACCGCTTCACCGACGTCGTCGGCCGCCCCCGCGGCGCGTCCCGCCTTCAGCAGCTTTCCGGCCGCCGCAATATCGGCCCCGAGCGAGATGCCATTGTCGACACCGAACGCCAACCAACCCGCGGAGTCTTCGCTCATCCCGGCCTTCTGGGCCGTGGCTTTGGTCACCGTGTATGTCACGGTACTCTGTCCTTGGCCGGTGACCACGGCGACAAGCCCCGCGTACCCCTGATCGACCGCGTGCAACGTCAGCAAGAGCGATGCGCCGCCCGTCGCGGGGGCAGCCCCGATGCCGATGCCCCCTTCGACCACGGCTCCGGCCACTTGCAACGTGCCGATTGCGCGGCCCATCAGGGCATTGGAATTGACCCGTTCGGCCGGATCGAACACCAATTGCTGGGAGATCGTGCGTGAATCGGCCCCGGACCAGTCGACGCCGCTCACGGTGTAATAGTCTCCTCCCCACAGCAATCCGGGACGGACGTATCTCAGGACCAGCGCTCCCGTTTGACCGTAGCCATTGGTCACCGAGATTGTCACCGATTGCTCAAAGCTTCCGCCCACGCCCCTGAGATTGCTGGTCGCCTGGCCGCTGTTCAACAATTCACGGATCTGGCTTCCCGAGTATTGGTATTGGCCGTTGACCAATTGGGCTCCCGCCAGCAGTTGGCCGGGAGAGTCCGCGCCGTTTGTCAGGACATCCAGCTTGTCGCCCGCACCCAGTTTGTTGAGCTCCACCAGCAAGAGTTCCTTCTTGATCACAATCTGGTTTTGACAGTACTCGATCATCCCCGCGTTGTTGGCGATCCTGGCATTGAGCAACACGATCTGCAAACTGTGGATGTTTGCCTCGATTCAAAGAGTCCTGACCCGAATGGCACTGTCGTTCGGGTTGAGCGCGGACGGTGAGCCGGGACCGGGCGGCGGGATTTTGAAATCTCGGCCGGACGAGGTTGATCTGGAGTGA
>JAYTIB010000563.1:0-10875 GCA_043732205.1 Schlesneria sp.
TCGTCGGCGCTTTCGACAGACCGTAGAATACGCCCCCCCACCGGAGGCTCAAGTCTTCGGCCGATGAAATTGGCGATGGCTGATTCGGCGGAAAACGACAGACGGACAAGGTGCGATTGATGCCCGGTGACCAACAAGACTCGTCTGCGAATGGTGATGGTGACGATGCCGGCGCGTCGGGCGAATTTGCCGCCGTCGGAGCGACCGAATTGGTCAACCGCGTCATTCAGGGGGACCATGGCGCACTGGCGGAATTGTTCTCGCTGTACCGCCCCCGCTTGTGGCGGCTGGTCGCATTCCGAATGCATCCCAAGTTGCAGGGGCGGATCGACGCCGACGATGTCCTGCAGGATGCCTGGCTGCGGGCGGTGGACCGGATCGAGGCGTTTCTGAAGGACGCGGTGAACTCGCCGTTCCTGTGGTTCCGCACGATCGTCAGCCAGACACTCGTTGATCTGCACCGGTTTCACATGGGAGCCCAGAAGCGGTCCGCCGCGCGGGAATTCTCGATCAACCGCGGCTGGGCCACGGAGTCGACGTCGTCATCAATGTCGTTTCATCTGCAGCAACCGGCCAAGTCCCCGAGCAGCACGCTGGGTCGCGCCGAACAGGCCCACCAGTTGGAATCGGCGCTGCAGGGGATGAATGAAAACGACCGCGAAGTGCTGGCCCTGCGGCACTTCGAAGAGTTGAGCAACAGCGAGGCGGCGCGGGTGCTGAACATGTCCGAGCAGGCGGCGAGTGTGCGCTACATCCGCGCGCTCGGTCGGTTGAAACAGATTCTGGAAGTGTTTCCCGGCGGCTTCGATGGGGCTCTTCAGTTTGGCATCCCATCAAAGGGAGCACGCTCCGAACACTCGTCGGGACAGGCACCCGGACCATGAACGATCCGCACGATCCCTTCGAACCGATCCTGGAGGGATTGCCGGTCCCGGAGGATTCGGCGGGTCTGCACGCACGCGATTCGCTGGAGGTGCTGCTCAGCCAGTTCGCCGACGAAGTGCGCGGCGGCGCGACGCCATCGGTCGAAGACTACGCCGCCCGTCATCCGCAGTTGGCCGCGGAGATCCGCGAACTGTTTCCACTGGTGTTCAGCCTCGAACGGTGGAAGAACGACAAGGAAGTGGAATGCCTGCGCCGCAACGTGCCCGACGAGTTTGCGGTCGAAGCGTTCGGCGACTATCAGGTGGTCCGCGAACTGGGACGGGGCGGGATGGGGATTGTCTTTCTCGCGGTTCACACGCGGTCGCGGCGGCCGGTCGCCGTCAAGCTGCTGCCGTGGAGATACGCGGCCGACATGGACCGCTGGAAGGAACGCTTCCACCGCGAGGCCGCCACCATCGCCGCGCTGCGCCACAAGAACATCGTCCAAGTCTATTCATTCGCCCGTCACGAGGGTTACTACTACTACGTGATGCAGTACGTCGACGGCGTGGGACTCGACCTGATCATCGACCGCCTGCGCCGGTCATCGCGTCCCTGTGCGGTCGATGAACTGGTGGCCGCGAACCATCCGGAGAATCCCGTCCGGACCGAGCCCGTCACGAGCGTCGACGATTCGAACCAGGGCGCGCTGGTCCTGACGCGCGACTCCTGGCGCGGCTTTGCCCGGTTGGGCGAGCAGATCGCGTCCGCACTCGCCCATGCCCATCAGCATGATGTGCTGCACAACGACGTGAAGCCCTCCAACCTGCTGGTGAAGTCGAACGGACAAGTCATCGTGACCGACTTCGGCATCGGCCGGTTGAAGGACGATGGCGGGGGCGAAGAGTTGGGCGAACCGGACGATGGGCAGGTCGGAACCCTGCGCTACACGGCACCCGAGCGATTGCGGGGATCCGTTGATGCCCGGTGCGACGTCTATTCGCTGGGGATCACCCTGTATGAATTGGTGACGCAAGTGACGCCCTTCGAAGCGATCAACCGCGCCGACTTGCTGGACCGCGTGTTCCACGAGGAGCCGAAACCGCCGCGCCAGATCGTGCCGCAAATGCCCGTCCCGCTGGAGACCATCGTCCTGAAGGCGATGGCCAAGGATCCGCAGGACCGCTACGAATCGGCCATCGCGCTGGCCGACGACCTGCGGCGATTCATCCTCGGCGAACGAATCCACGCGACGAGAAAAAGTTTCCTGCACAAGGCGATCACCTGGTACAAGGCCGCGCGCGCCGGGAAGTCACGGGGAACTTCCTGAAGTGGCGGGATGCGATCAAATCCCACACTTTTCACGAGACATCAAAGCCTGAAACGCTAGCAAAGGAATTCGAATGCGGACCTTCGCTTGCGCTGCGCCCTTTGGGATTTCAGCCCCAAAGGGGCGGTGTTATGCCAGCCCAGGGCAACGCCCTGGGTTGGCGGATTGTCGGGAATACCAAGCCCTGAAGGGGCGGTACTATTCATTCGATGGACATAGGGCCGCCCCTTCAGGGCTCCAAACTCCGTGACGGTCGCTACCAGGGCGGCGCTCCCGATGGTCGCTTGCCCTGGGCTAACATAGGGCTGCCCCGTTGGGGCGTAAATCCAAGACAGCGCACCTTCAAAACGCGAGGGCGAGCGAGATGGGCCATTCCCCGCAATCCCCTCGTTGACACTTCGGGTTACTTGGCTACCGTCAGTGCGATTGGGCGTTGCGGTCCCAACTCACAACGGCACGCTCAGCGATTCGCCGTTGTCCTTCGAGCCCAGCGACAGCAGGAAGGGGACCGCGGCACGGCTCCAGCGGTTGGGGGGCGGGTATTGATGCGCGCCTTCGGCCCAGCAGGTTTGCAGCATTTCCGTGTTGATGATGCCGGGATTCAGCGGGACCGCCGCCATGCCGCGCGGCAACTCTTGGGCGAGTGCCAGCGTCAGGCCCTCGATCGCGTACTTCGTGGCGCAGTACGGCGCGACATCGGGCGAGGTGCTGCGGCCCCAGCCGGAGCTGAAGTTCACGATCACGCCGCGCTGCCGCTCGACCATCGCCGGAACGAAGTGCCGGATCACGTTCGCCGTTCCGACGATGTTCACGTTGATCACCGCCTGAAACTCGGCTGCCGGCACCTGCCACAGCGGGGCCGGTTGGTTCATGATCGCGGCGTTGTTCAGCAGCAGATCGGGGACCAAACCGGCCGCGATCACCGATCGGGCCCAAGCGGCGACCTGGCCGTCGTCGGCGACATCGACCACGTCGAACCGGTGCGGTGTCCCGAACTGTTTCCGCAGTTGCGCGACATGCGACTCAGACCGCCCGCAGCCGACGACCGTGTGTCCCGCTTCGATGAATCGTTCGACCATCGCGCGGCCGCAGCCGCGCGTGGCACCGGTGAGCACCACGACCCGCGCACTGTTTGGCATCAGGCACCCCGTTGATCATGAATTTGACGCGAGTTGACGGGCGCGACGATGATCGGCCCGGCGGCCACCAATCGCTTGTTGCGCGGATCGACGCGGAGATTCAAGCCCTCCAGCGTGCGAGCCCCCAAAAGCGGCAAGTCCCCGTCCTCGCCGAAAACGACCTCGTCGATCGTCACGTACTCCTCGACATGGATGATGGCGTAACCGATGCTGCGCGTGATGACCTGACCGTTGGCCATTTCAAACGTGGCATCCTTCTTCTCGCGCTTGACGCCAATTTCTTCAAGCAATCGCCCGGGAACCCAGGTTAGTTCGCTGCCCGTGTCGACCACCATCTGGTCGACAACGACCGACCGCTTCCGTCGTGCGGGATTCGCGATGCGTGCCGAAATGCGGAACGTGCCCATGACAGATCTCCCTGCCGATTATTGAGGAATGCAGTGCAGAGTGTAATGCCCGATCGCGGGCCACAAGCTGCGGTTATCGCCCATGCCGATCTCGCCCACCGACACGTCGTAGACATGGCCCGGCTTCAGTCCCCCGACGACGAGCGACACCGTCCGTCCGTCATTGCTCAATGTGGCGGCCCGCATGTCGCCGGTGTGCCGGCCCGAGTCGGAAGTTGCATAGTCCCCCTTCCAGACGCGGGTGTAGCCCGAGATCTTGTACTGGCTCGTTTGCGCCGCCAGCTTCGGGTCGATGGGATGGAAGAACTCCAGGTCGAAGCCGCGCGGGGTGGCCCGGATTTCGCGCAGGCCGTTCGGCAGTTCACCCTCGGGCGTGAGCTTGACGATATCGCCCATGTTGAGGCCGCCCGCCCAGCCGCCGTCTTGAAAGCCGCCGACGTAAATGTCGCCCGCCGGACTGATGCCGAGGCAGATCGGACCAATGAAACTGGACGAGTCCCGCAGGACCGGCGTCCCGCCACTGTTGGGCGTGGCCGACAGCGGGGCCTCGTCCGACGTGGGCCTGCTGAACGGATAGACCGCTCCCTGCACGACGCCGTCAACTTCCTGCACGCTCATTCGGATGATCGAGTTGTTGTTGTACTCGGCCGCGAGGAAATGGCCGGCAAGCGGGGCCAAGGGCTGAGGGCTGAGGGGCGAGGAAGAAGAATTCTTCGCTCCATTTCCGTCCCTTGCCCCTCGTCCCTCGTCCCTCGGCCGTTGCCTTGGCACGAACACAATCCCGTTCACGCTCCGCGTCCACGGATGCGGGATCTGCACCGCCGGAGGATCGGCCGGCGCGTTCGGCTCCGGTTCGTGGCGGCTCGGCACGCCGTAACGGTGCCCAAGCTGGATGTAGTTCAACTCGTTGAATGTGTTTTGAACGCCTTGCTGATCTGTGACGAAGAGGCGGTCTTGTTCGTCGATGGCGAGGCCCGTTGGATAGCGCAGACCGCGCGCGATCGACTCGATCTCTCCCTTGGGGTTGATCCGCAGGATGTCGCCTCGCCAGCGGGAGTTTTCCTTGGGACGATTCTTGAACGTGTAGTCGCTGGCAAGGCCAAGGAAGAGGTTCCCACGAGAATCGCGGGCAATTCCGCAGGCCCAGTCG
Organism: Schlesneria sp.; assembly: GCA_043732205.1. Classification (GTDB taxonomy): domain Bacteria; phylum Planctomycetota; class Planctomycetia; order Planctomycetales; family Planctomycetaceae; genus Schlesneria. The sequence continues at coordinate 4,891 of JAYTIB010000563.1, forward strand.
TGGTAGTCATCGCTCACGCCCCAGCCGGTCGCCAAAACGTCGTACAGGGTCACGGTGTCATTGTCCGCAACATGCAGCCTGAGAAGCTCGGGCTTGTGTGCCACAAGCACGGTTGGCCGCTCAGAGGGGGGTGAGAGTGGATTCTTCACCCCGGGTTGCCACAAGACACCGAACGGCGCGGCGAGTCCGTTGGTGACGGTCGTCAGAGTGAGGTGCTCTGCCCCCGGCGCGGCTGGCTCAATGCGATACAACTGTCCCTTCAGAGACGTGAACCACGGCCGCTGGCGATCGTCGAACGTGATGGCTGTCGGCATGATGGAGCGCGGCAACGGAAGCCGCTGGCCACGAAAGCCCGGAACGGAAGTGATGCGATCCGCCGAGCTGACGAGTGGTGGCGCGAGCAGATTCGGACTGACGACCCCGACTCGCTTCAACGAACTCGTGTAGCGGATGGTCAATCCCAGTGAATTGGGATCGAGTTGCGCGTCGCCGCCGGGCGCGCCGCCGAATGATCGCGCTGTGGCAGGCACGCCGCGCGGTCGTTCCTGTTCATTGACCTCGGCGACGATGGAGGCCGCCTCGTGGAGCACCGCGGGGATCGCGCCGCGGAACCAGGGCGAGAGCGGAGCCTCCTTGAGGTCGGACACGATGATCGTTCGCTGCCATCCCAGGGGCTCTTCCCCCTCTGGTTGAGTCTCACTCCATTCTTCATAAAAATTGGCCGAGTACGATGTCATGTCACGTGTGATCGTCAATCGATAGCTCAGACCGTACTCGGTGTGTGAAGTCAGCTTCCGATGGAACTGCCAGCCCGTTTCCGGGGTCAGCACATCGCCGGTCGTGTTGTTGACGAACAGGATGTCGGGCTGCGGGTCGAAGCGCGTGGCAAGCACAGTTCCCGCCAAGTCCCAGTACCAGCGTTTGCCCTCGCACCGCTGTCGGGCGAAATCGCCGAGCGTCCACGCGCGCACGCTCCCTGTGTCGAGGTCGAACAGCACGCTGTGGCCATTGCCAAAACCGGCAGCGAATGCGCGTGCCACCGTTTCCCCGTCCTTGCCACCCGGTACTGTGAAGACATCACGCACGATGTGCGGACGTTCACCGGGTTGCACTGTCAACAGTTGCTCGACCACGGCGGGATTCGTTGGTGCCGTGAGATTCGGATCGTTGAGCGCCTCCCAGACCGCGGTCAGTTGCTGGTCGAGTTGCCCTGGCAGGATGAATTCGTGGGGCCGCTGGTAGTTGGGCATCTCGACCCCCGGCATGACCCGCAGCGGGGCGCGGGTCCAGCGGAAGAAGTAGTCCGCGCGCATCCGCTGGCCGATCAGATGCAGGTTCGAACCGCGCGTCCCGAGCGCCGTGACCTTCGGCGTGTAGTCCTTCACCGCGTGACAGGCGACGCACGAAAAACCCTTGCCGCCGAGTAACTCGCGCCCCGCCAGCACCCGCTGAGGATCGGCAAGGGGCGAGGGCTGAGGGACAAGCGACGGAGAGGCACCGACGCTTTTTTCTGGCACTTGTCCCTCGCCCCTCAGCCCTTGCCCCTTGGCCCGCTCCGGAATCCGGTCGTGCCCGATCAGATGGGCCAGCAACGCCGCCTGTTCAACGGGTGTGTGCTGAAACTTCGGCATCCGCACGCGCAGCCAGTTCAATCGCACGGTCTTCTGTTCGCCGCGAATCGCCTCGGCCAGACCGGCATCGTGCAGGCGGTCGCCGACGGCATTCAAGCGCGGCGGGATCAGTGTCATGTGCAGACCAGCCAGCGATTCGTCGGCCTTCGCGATGGCCGCGGCGTGCCTTGAGATCCCGCGCACATCATCGCGGTCGTGGCAACCGAGGCAGTTCTTTCGTTCGAGCACTCGTCGTCCCGCGAGCGTGCCGCTGGTCGATGCGTCGCGGACGGCGGGTTCAATTTGATCACCGCCGCGCTGCCATGAGGCCACAAAGGTCCGCAGCGCCTGCGCATCGGCCTGCGGGAAACCGGGACGGTGCTTCGCTCGATCCGGCGGCAGCGTACATCCCCGATCCCAATCGATCTTGGCTTCGATCAGCGACAGCACCGGTTGCGAGTTGGACTTCGGTCCGGGCAACTCATGGCACAGCGCACATCGCGCCGCTTCCATCAGCTTGATACCGCGAGCCAAGACCGCCTCGTCCACTGGTGCCGGCTTCTCGACCGCGGCATTCGGCATCGACGTCGTTGTCGACGGAGCAGTCGCAGCAGACAACGCGAGCACGATCTGCGACCGTTCCTTGTCCGTGAGCGTGAAGACCGGCATGCGATGGCGGGGATTCAATCGTGCCGGGTCGGACAGCCACGTCGTCAGCCAGTCCGTACTGCGCCGAGTCATCAGTTCATCGAGCGATCCGCCTCCGAAAGGCGTTGTTTCACCGAGTGAATTCCAAGTGTGACACGCCAGGCAGCCGACCGACCGCACGAGCGTGCCGCCGGCCTGAAGATCCTTCGCTCGTTCCGACTCTTTCAACTTGGCGGTGGCAGTCAACTCGATGGGCACCGACTTGGACAGCAGCGCCGCCACGATCGCTTCGGCCTCTTCGCGGGCGAATCCGAAGTGGGGCATCTTGCCGGTGGCGTTGGCCGGCGCCGGCGCGTTGCCCGATCTCTGCATCAGTTTTTCCAGCAGCCAGTCGCGACGAGTCCCGGCTCCGACATGCTTCAACGACGGTGCCGCCAGCCGTTCGTCCTCATTCATAAGTCGTCCCGGCGCGGCGTGACAATTCCCGCAACGGTACGCGTCGAACTGCACGCGGCCGCGCTCGATCAGTGTCAGTTCCGGCGAAGCCTTCGTTTGGAACAACGAGTGATACGGCACCGGCTCCAACGGAAAGTCGTTCGACGACCAGAAGAGCTTCAGTTGTGCCGCGTCACCCGTCCGGACAAACGACAGTTCGAACGGCTGTTCGCCAAACGTCAGCGCAGTTTCATTGCCGCTGAGCCATTGCGGCTGATCGGCCTCTCCCTCCAGAACAGCCCGGCCATTCACCTTCAGCGTGACACGCCCCTGAACGAACGCATGAAAGCGGTACTTGTCGGCACTGCGCAGCAGCAACGTCCCCGACCACGAAGCGGTGAACTTCCCAGACGGCAGCCGCTCGTCGGGAGCAGCGCCGGACCAGTCAAACGAGATGTCGGGATCGACCCGCTCGACGACCGACTGATTCGCCTGATACTTGGCGAACAGTCCGGGCGGCTGCTCGTCATCGTCGTCCTGTCCGAAGGCCGAAGTGGTGGCGAGAAGCACGGCGAGGAACGCGAGGCGGTGATCCAGCATTACCGATTCCTCGAATGCCATCGCCGATTCAGGCCATCCCCAGGAGATCAACAACCAACAACGTGGGACGGATTTTCAATCCGTCCGGAATTGAGGGACGGGTTGACGGACGGATTGAAAATCCGTCCTACGGGTCAGTTGTTTCCCGCGAGCCGATTCAGATCTCGTACGGCTTTTCCGCCTTCGCGTCGCCACCGAACGAGGCTCGCAGCGTTTCGGCGGCGGCGTTCACGGCCTTTTCGGTTCCCGTCAGGCGGATGAAGTAGTTGGCCTTGTCCTTGATCGTCAGGATCACACTGATCGAACGATGGTCGGCGCGGGCCTCCTTCTTCCCACCGGCGAACGGGCCGCCGGCCGAGTACAGATAGGTGCCCATCACGTCGTGCAACACGTAGTCACCTTGCGGAGACTTGCCCGACAGGATCTTCACCTTGCGACCCTCACCCGAAAACTGGTCGGTCCAACGCTTGAGATTCGCATCGACCCCGCCGCCCCCGCCGGGGAAAGATGAGATCACCAATTCGGTCGGATGCTCATCACCTTCCGCGGGTGGAATCAGGAACTGGGCCAGCCGCAGCTTGTTCGCCGGTGGTTGCTGCTTCCACGTGGCGGGAATCTTCAGCGTGATGTCTTCGATCTTGATCTCTTTCGGTCCGGCGGGTTCCTTGTCTCCCTGACTCAGCCGGCCCGGTCCACGGAATGACCGGTCGCGCAGCAGAACTTGCGGCGCGGGCTTGGGACCGGTCGCGACCAGCGGAGCACCGGGAACCTTCATGGTGAGCGAGTACAAACTGGTGCGCGCGGTGATGTACAACGTCTTGCCGTCGGTGCCGCCGAACGTGCAATTGGCCGGTTGTTCGGGGACCGGAATCCGCCCGATCAGACTGCCATCCGACTTCAACACGACGACGCTCTTGTAGGTGGCGTAGATGTGGCCGTTGGCATCCAGAGCCATGCCATCGGGACCGCCTCCGTCAAGGGTCGCGTCCCCGGTGAAGATCAACTTGCCCTGCCCCAACTGACCGGCCGCGGAGATCGGGTAGCTCCACAGTTCCCGCGTGTTGGGTTCGGCGACCAGCAGCGACTTGTGATCGTTCGAGACCAGCACGCCGTTCGGTCGCTCGCGGTCATCGATGACGCGCATCGTCCTGCCGGTGGCGTCGATGTAGTAGACCCCCATGCACGGCTGATCGATCTTCGCGTCGCCACCGTAGCGCGGATCGGTGAAGTACAGACCGCCATGACCATCCAGCGCCAGATCGTTGGGACTGTTGAGCGGCTGGCCGTCGTACGACTCACAGAGCGGCTCGATCTTGCCATCCTGGGCTCCGATCTTCACGACGCGGCGGGCCCCTCCCTGGCAGGCATACAGGTTTCCGGCAGCGTCGAACACCAACCCGTTGGCGGCTCCGGACGGCTTGAGAAAATCGCTGACGGTGCCATCGGCGTCGACCCGCACAATCCGCGAGTTCGGGATGTCGCTGAACAGCAGGAACCCCTTCGGCGAGTACGCGGGGCCCTCGGTGAACTTGCAGTCACCGGCAACCTTCTTTACCTCGGCACCGGGAGCAACCAGGTCGGTCAATTCCTGCGCGTGCAAAGCACTGGCGGCAACCACCGCGACGAACGCGGCCAATGAGCGGGACAAGTGACGCATCAAGCGATCTCCTTCGGGGAATCGACGAATCGTGCGGGACGGCTGCGGATTCTCGGTCAGTCTGCCACAATTTGCAAACGGCCGGAGCAGGGTCGCGGGAACTTTGACGATGTTCGCCGATACACGAACAGCCCACGACTTGGACGACCTCGCTGGCAGCGCCATGACCGACGCCATACTTCATCCGGTTCAATCCCCCGTTGAGCAACTGCTGCGCGACTGCGAAGTCCGCCACAGTCGCCGTCGGGGACCGGGCGGACAGCATCGCAACAAGACCGAATCGGCGGTCGAGATCCGGCACACGCCGACCGGCGTCGAAAGCGAGGGCACCGAACGGCGCAGCCAGCACGACAACTTGCGGGTCGCGGTGAAGCGCCTGCGGGTGAATCTCGCACTCGCGGTCCGCACGACTGAACTGGCCGACGCGGCACCGACCGAGCTGTGGCAATCGCGTCGTCACGGCGCAAGGATCGCCTGCAATCCCGATCACGAAGACTTCGCCCCGCTGCTGGCCGAAGCGCTCGATGTGCTGCACGCGCACCACGCGCATGTCCCCGGAGCGGCCCTGCAACTCGGGATCACCGCATCGCAGCTTGTGAAGTTCCTCAAACACGAGCCGCGGGCGCTGCTGCAAGTGAACGCCGAACGCAGTCGGCTCGGATTGCGCCCGCTGGAATAACTTTGGGAGTGCGGCGGCTCGACGCCGCTTTGGAATTTTCGGCGCAGCCTTTGTGATTGGATTGGCACCGTCAGAAAGGCCGGAGAAAAACAAAAATTCCAAAGCGGCGTCGAGCCGCCGCACTCCAAAAGTCAACCGAACGGCCACTCGTTCCCGAGGGCTTCGCGCTGAAGGCGGGTCAATTGCGCGATACCGAGCGCGGCGAGGTCGAGTTGTTTGTTTAGCAACTCGCGCGAGAACGGACTCCCTTCCGCCGTCCCCTGCACTTCGATGAACTCGCCCGAGCCGGACATGACCACGTTCAGATCGACTTCGGCCTGGCTGTCTTCGATGTAGTCGAGGTCCAGGATCGGCGT
>JAYTIB010000564.1:0-4229 GCA_043732205.1 Schlesneria sp.
GCGTTGGGGCTAAACGAGCGTCGCGGTCGAACGATATCAGGTTGGAAACTGCGTCGACAGCGAGCCCGTCTTGTCGCGACCGGCAGTTTCTGCGACAAGTCCGTTGGATCAGAAGAGGCGGCCGGAACCTTCGGCCGCCGCGTGGGAAAGGATTCCGGCGTCGTGCTCGAACTCAGTCAGTCGCCCGTTGAGGCACCGGACGAACTTGTCCGGCGGCTCGCCCATTTGCAGCTTTGCCGACCGGCGGATTTTCGGCGGGCACGGGCCTGCGTGCGCCGGCTGTCCCGCGACCTTCCCACGTTTGATTCGGTCTGGATCGATGCACTCGTTCAACTCCGCAAGCTGACGCCGTATCAGGCGCGGATGCTCGAAAGCGGAGCCGGTGACCAGTTGCTGATCGGCCGGTCCGTGGTGGTCGACGAGTTGGGGCACGGGCCGCATGGAACGACGCTGCTCGCGAAGACGGCGGGGCGGCAGGGGCGCGTCGTCTTGAAGCGGCTCAAGGTCGCGGTTGAATCGATCCCCGAATGCCGGCAGCGGCTGACGCAATTTATCGAACGCGCGTCCGGCTGGTCGCATCCGAATCTCGTCGTCCCGCACAGTCTGCTCTCCGGGACCGAGCCGTCGCTGGTGATTGCCAGTCGGTGGGTGCCCGGTTTGACGCTGGCCGAATTGCTCGTCCGTCGCGGACGATTCCCCGCGCCGATCGTGCTGGAGATCGCACGGCAACTCGTATCCGGACTGGCGGCGCTGCAAGGACAGGGGCTGGTGCATGGTGATCTGCGTCTGTCGAATGTTCGATTGATGACGCGGGGATCGGCGGTGCTGGTCGATGGCGGCATCCGTCCGGCGGTCTGCCCCGAACTGACGATTCACGAAACGTTCGCGCTCGATGCGTATGACGGCGTCGCTCCCGAATTGATCGGCACGGGAATCGGTGCCAACGCCGGTTCCGAGATCTATGCGCTGGGTTGCCTGCTGTGGCAACTGCTGACGGGACGTCCACCGCATTCGATGGCGGACGCACTGATGAAGCTGGCGGCTCATCAGACGCAGCGGATCGCGGATGTGCGGACGCTGGCTCCCGACACACCGGCGGTGCTGGCGGAATCGATTGCGGCGATGACATCGCCCAACGTGAACCAGCGGCCCCGTTCGTTCGATGACCTGCTGCAGCGCTGGGGACGGCCCGGTCTGTCCTCACGCTCGCGGCTGCGACGCTATCGGAAGCACTTCGACGGCGCGGTGCCGCACTTCGTTCAGCCGGGTGGACGTGTCACCGACAGCCGCTGGCCGTGGGTGGCGGTCTCGCTGTTCATCGCTGCCGGCATGGCACTGACATTCGCCGACAACGGACTGCGCAACGAACTGCTGTCGGTCACGCGCCGCGTGACCGATGCCATCAATGCTCGACAAACCTCTGCGCCGGAGACCGATTCACCGTCGACATCGCCACGAGGCGTGAACTTCGGATCGGCCGCCGGTCGAACGGTTGCCGGGCTGTTGCCGCTGCCACCTCCATCGGCCGACGGAGAAATCGTGCTGTCCGAATCGGGGCCGTACGACGTGGCGCAACTTGCCACCGCGGCCCGTCTGACGATCCGCGCGGCACCGGGCGTCAACCCCGTAATTCAAATCGGCCAGACACCCCTCTGGCTGGCGGGCGAAACAGTCACTCTCGAAAACCTGACCGTGCTGTGCGAATCAGCCGCGGGCGAGCGTCCCCCCGCGATGGTGCTCATCAAGTCGCATCAACTGGTGATCCAGGGCTGCGTCTTCCAACGAACGATGCCGGCTGCGGAACAGGACGCGGGCCATCTCAAAGCGTCGTCCCTTCCAGATGCAGATCGTCGCGCCGCTGTGGCGCAGAACTCCACCGTCGTCGCCTGGCGGCCAATGGAAACTGAGCGCGCGAGCCCCGCGTCGTGGCGCATGGATGTCAGCAACACGATCTTTCGAACGGCGGGAGCGGCGCTCTGGTCGGCCGAACTGCCGCATCTGGTGACGATGTCCAACTGCTTGAAACTCGGCGACGGTGCCTGCTTCGCGGTCTCACCCAAAGCCGCGGTCCATCCGTGTGCGTTTGAACTGAACAAGCTGACGCTGCGTGACTCCGGACCGCTGCTGCGACTGGCCGGAACGTATGCCGAACAGGCGCAGGCTCCGACGATCAAATTCACCGCCAACGACTGCGTCTTCGCGCTGGCCAACGCAGGGACGGGACTGATCGAACTGCAATCACCCCGCCCACGAACCGATCCCGGCAAATCGGTCCACATGACTGGCCACGGGTCGGTGCTCGGACCGGGACTGAACCTGATGGTCATCATCGATCCCTCGGGCCAGTCGGCCCGGCAAGTCGCCGATGCGGACGAACAATTCGAGGGAATCGTGGTCAGCGAGTTGGTCTTCGCCGGTCCGGCTGCGGAATCGACCGGCAACTCACGGCTCGATCGTCTGACAGCCCCGCGATCCTCAGCCGATGCCAACGCACGCCCTGGCATCGACATCAGCCGCCTGCCTGCCATCCGTCGGAAGCCCCGGATCACGGAATCCTCGGCGGCAACCATCGTCCAACCCGAAATCGAAAGAGGCTTCGAGTGATGCTGCGTTGTCAGCACCGTCGTGCTTCATATTCTTCTGTTCCAACTTTTTGTGGGATCGGCAAACATGAAGCTCGCTTCGACGGACGCTGAGGGGCTCCAGTGCCCATCGTGCGGAAAGCAAGCGATGGAGTCATCCGACAAATGGCGACTCGGAAACAAAGGCTTTCCTACACGTGTTTGCAAGCATTGTGGTGCCGTACTCGCCCTTGAACGATGGACTGAATTGTTGATCGGTTGGCCGGCCACCGTCGGACTCGTGATCCTGATGGGCGATATCCTCGTGATGGCGGCAGACAAGGGGCATTGGCCGGGACCTTCGTCACTCATCGAGTGGATGATTATCGTCGTGAGTATCGGCATGATCGTTTGTGGAGGGGTAAGGGTGCTCAGCGCGAAACCGAGAATTCCGCTTGAGGTACGGCAGAGTGGCAGGGGCGCTCCGGCTGTGCGGAAGCTCCAAAAGCATTGACGGCAATTGGCCAAGAGTGAGTAGGGTGCGTGATGACAACAATCGTGAACTCAAGGAACGGCATTCATGTTTGATCTGTCTGCGATTCAGGCGGCGGGGTGGCCGGGGCTGGAGTCGCTTTGGATGAAGCCCCGGGGTTTCGCGAAACGCTCCAACCCCGGCCACCCAACGTGATGACGAGGAACAGCCATGCCGGAATTGAGCCGTTTCTTCGGGATCATCATTCGGATGTACATGGAGGTCGGTGGTCCCCACCACTTGCCGCACTTTCATGTGTACTATCAAGACGAGGTGGCCGTCATTGGTCTCGACCCGATTGAGCTGATCGCTGGCACCATGACCCGCAGGCAACGTCGACTGGTGGAAGCGTGGGCTGAACTGCATCAAGAAGAACTGATTGCCGATTGGCAGCTTTTGCAGGGAGGCCAAGCACCACTGCCGATCGCGCCCTTGGAGTGAACCATGATGAAACATGCCATTTGTCGCGTGAGCGATTTCAGCGTCCTCTCGCCGTACACGCTCCGGGTGTCGTTTGATGACGGAACCGAACGGGTCATCGATTTTCAGCCGGTACTCGCCGGGGAATTGTTTGGGCCGTTGCGCGATCTGAACCTGTTCAACCGGGTCTCGATCGATGCGGAGGTTCACACGCTCGTTTGGCCCAACGGGGCAGACTTTGATCCCGCGACGCTGCACGAGTGGCCGCAACACGTTCAAGCCCTGACGGAGCGAGCGCGACTGTGGGAGCAACTTCCAGTCTGAGTTTACTGTAGTCCCGTCGCTCCGCCGACGGGACGATTGCAGAGTTGGCGTGCGCACGCGAGATGCTCGTTGCAGCACGTCCCGTCGGCGGAGCGACGGGACTACAGTACTTTCGGAATGACAAGCAGAGGAACAACATTCATGTTTGATTTGACAGCGATTCAGAACGCGATTCAGGCGCAGGGGTTGGATGGGTGGTTGCTCGCCGATTTTCGGGGGAGCAACATTCTGGCGCGGCGGATTCTGCAATTTGCCGACGGGACGATGGGGTCTCGCCGGTGGATGTACTTCATTCCGGCCAGCGGCTCGCCGAGGAAGCTCGTTCATCGGATCGAGTCCGGGGCGCTCGACCATCTCCCCGGTGAGAAGACGGTCTACCTCAAGTGGCAGGC
>JAYTIB010000565.1:0-4228 GCA_043732205.1 Schlesneria sp.
GAAGTACGAACACAAGCACTGGGGGCGACCAACCGCCGTCAAGTTTGATGGCGAGCCCTGGACCAATCTCGACGTGACGCCTCCCCCGTGGACCGATTATGTCAATCGCCTGGATTTGACCAAGGCGACGATCGTCAAACGCCAGGGTCGGGATTCCATCTCTCTGGAAAACACGCCGGACGGTTTTGACCTCTACCTCTGCGACTCGCCGAACGGCGCGGGCCACTACGAGATCACGATCGCGATCCCGCGACGCAAGTGAATCGTCCATCGCCGTCCCGGCCGCGTGTCCGGGGCTGGACCAACGGGAAGCCCTGGTCAGTGGACGATGGGCGAGCGGCCTGTTCAGAGTTCGTCGTTGAAAGCGAGCGGCAAAGAGATCGATTTGCGCTGGTCCCGGCCGGGGCTTCGTGACGACGCGGCAGCCCCGGCCAACCCGCCACCAGCCCGCCCTATTTCAAGGATTGATGGTTCTGATCGCGACGCGACGCGATCCCACCAGACCGGATCAGGCGGTAAGTCAATGCCCCAAGCAGTTCGCCGCGTTTGACGGCATGGCAGCCCCGACACTTTTCGGAGGCTCGCAAGGCACCCACGATTTGAATCTCATCTTTGCCGTCTTTGACAACGGCGTCCTCTTCCAGATTCGACCGCAGCCGATCGATCGCTCCTTGCTCGAAAGAATTCAGTGGTGCCGTTGGCACGTTCTTCAGTTCATTCATCTTCGGAACATTTGGGGAGACGTAGGAAACGGGCGTGGCATGTTTCAAGAGACCAATCAATTCCATTCGCACAAGCTTCCATTCGGTGGCCGTGGCTGGCTCGTTGAACAAACCGACCGTCTCGTCGAACAGGCCAAGTGACAGATCGTCGAACATGTGATCTGAATTCGCTCCCAAGTATTGGAGAGAAACCAATTCGTCCAAATCAGGAAAGCGTGCCATGTCCTTGATGGATGATTCATTGATCGTGAATGCGTCATTCGCCAATCCTCCATCGACGTTGGCGAATAGAGGCTTGGCCTTGATTCGCACTCCGGATGACGATTCGACAATGATCCAAGCCGAATATCTGCGAACCGAATGATTGAACTTCGGCGGTTGCCACATGCGCGACTGTCCAAAGCGATCTTCAATCAGTTCGAATTCGATTCGAAACTGTTCGTGGAAATCGTAGAACGCCGACTGACGGTCACGAATGCCGATGCGAGCGCCGGTTCCCTCCACGTGATCGGTCAATACGTTCACTGGGCTGAGCGCGGAGGGAGGTCCGTCAGAAACATCCTGTTGGTTGTCAGCCGAGCGATTTTCTGGCGAGACCCTTCGCGCAGGCAGACTGGCATCTTTGCTGTGTTGCGGTTCGCTGGCTTCAATCCAAAAGACGGACGCTCCCAGCGGAACCCCAAGGAAGAATAACCCTGCCAACATCCCCAACTTCTTCAACGAATTCATGACCCACACCTCCGAGAACGAACGACGGAGCGCCAGCGGTTGGATCCCACGGCAATGGAGCACCGCGCCCTGGACAGGGTTATCTTCTCAATGGAATTCCTGAGCAAGACGTTTTTTTGTCAGGCCGGTTGGCACGGTCGAAAACCATTGAGCGATGCATTGCCGTTGTGGGTGGTATTTGCGGATGCGTCGAGCCGCCAGTGTCTTTGATGAACGCTGGCGAGCGAAGCCTCTCGGCCGTTGGGCCGGTGCATCCGTCGCGCGACTTGGCGTCGTTGTGCCCGCCGGACTACATCAGCATCGTCAGCAGCGACTTCTTGAGTCGTGACAGCTTCAGGACGGCGAGGGATTTGGCTTGCAGGGGGTAGGGCTCGTCGGCGTGCATGCGGCCTTTGAGGGTGTCGGTCGATGTGTCCAGTTCGGGCTGCCAGAATTCGTTCGGGGCGTGCGGGGGGAGGCGGAAGGGGATCGGTTCGTTATGCGAGTTGAACAGGATCAGCAGCGTGTCGCCGGTGATCTGTTTTCCCTTCTCGTCGATCTCGTCGACCATCCGGCCTTCCAGACGCATCCCCAGGCAGCGGGTGTAGTGTTTGTTCCAGTCGTGATCGGTCATCTCGACCCCCAGCGGGGTCAGCCACAGGATGTCCTGCACCGATTCGCCGCGGATCGGGCGGCCTTGGAAGAACTGACGCCGCTGCAACACCGGCTGCTCGCGCCACAGTTTGATCAGCCGCTTGACGAACTCGTGGAATGACACTTCCTTTTCGGTCAGCCGCCAGCGGAGCCAACTGACGGGCGTGTCCTGGCAGTAGGCGTTGTTGTTGCCCCCCTGGGACTGGCTGAATTCGTCGCCGCTGCGAAGCATGGCGACCCCCTGCGACAGCAGCAGCGTGGCCATGAAGTTTTTCTTTTGGCGTTCGCGCAGTTCGAGCACCGCGGGGTCGTTCGTGGGGCCTTCGACGCCGCAGTTCCAACTGATGTTGTGATTGTCCCCGTCACCGTTGTTCTGGCCGTTGGCTTCGTTGTGCTTGTTGTTGTAGCTGACCAGATCCTGCAGCGTGAAGCCGTCGTGGGACGTGACGAAGTTGATGCTGGCGTAGGGTCGCCGGCCGTTGTGTGCGTACAGGTCGCTGCTGCCGCACAGGCGCGTGGCGAATTCGCTGGCGGTGTGACCGTCGCCCCGCCAGAAGCGGCGCACGCAATCGCGGTACTTGCCGTTCCATTCCGTCCACAGCACGGGGAAGTTGCCGACCTGATAGCCGCCGGGGCCGACGTCCCACGGTTCGGCGATCAGCTTCACCTGCGACAGCACCGGATCCTGGTGGATGATGTCGAGGAAGGCCCCGAGCCGGTCGACGTCGTGCAGCTCGCGCGCGAGCGCCGCCGCCAGATCGAACCGGAAGCCGTCGACGTGCATCTCCTGCACCCAGTAGCGCAGGCTGTCCATGATCAGTTGCAGCACGCGCGGAGTCTGCATGTTGAGCGTGTTGCCGCAGCCGGTGAAATCCACGTAATGGCGCTGGTCGTGCGGCGACAAGCGGTAGTACGACGCGTTGTCGAGCCCCTTCAGCGAGAGAGTCGGGCCGAGATGGTTCCCTTCGCCGGTGTGGTTGTAGACCACGTCCAGGATCACTTCGAATCCGTGGCGGTGCAGCGTGCGAACCATGCGCTTGAATTCGTTGACCGACGCCTGCGGACTGGGATCGGTGGCGAACCGCAGGTCGGGCGCGAAGAATCCCAATGAGTTGTAGCCCCAGTAATTCTTGCGACCATTGTCCGCCAGGAACCGCTCGTCGATGTGGTGATGGACCGGCAGCAACTCGATTGCGGTGACGCCGAGTTCACGGAGATGCCGCAGCGATCCCTCACTGGCCAGTCCCTCGTAGGTTCCGCGGTGCTCTTTGGGAACCCAGGGACTCTTGCAGGTGAAGCCCTTCACATGCACTTCGTAGATGACGGTCTTGTGCCACGGAATGCGCGGCGGTGCGTCGCCCAGCCAGCGGAACGAGTTGCTGATGACCGCCCCCAACGGCGCGGTGGCGGCGTTGTCGCGTTCGTCGATGCTCAAGTCGATCGCCGGATCACCGATCTTGTAACCGAAGGCGGCATCGTTCCAAGTCAGGTCGCGGCCGATCGCCTTGGCATACGGGTCCAGCAACACCTTGTTGGCGTTGAAGCGGTGGCCCTTGTGCGGCTGATACGGTCCGTGGGCCCGAAAGCCATAGAGCTGGCCGGGTCGGACATCCGGTGAATAACCGTGCCAGACCCGGTCCGTCTGTTCGGAAAGCGGGATGCGGTGGGTTTCGCGGGTGGCACTGGCCGAATCAAACAGACAGAGATCGATTTGAGTGGCGTGGTCCGAAAAAACAGCGAAGTTGACGCCCTTGCCGTCCCAGGTGGCTCCCAAGGGCGAGGGCCGGCCTGGCCAGATTCGCATCGTTTCAAACTCCTGATATGGATTGTCCCGGTTCCACCGGAACCTCTGGTCGATTCATGGGTCGACACCAACAATGACGTGGGACGGATTTTCAATCCGTCCGTCAACGCCGGACGGATTGGAAATCCGTCCCACGAGCCGGCATGGTCGCGCGTTTCAAAACCGCGGCGGATTGTAGCAGCCTGCCCGGTTGTGCGAAGACCGATTGGCGGTCCGGATCACCGGGCATGCAACCGACGTGCCTCGCGGCGGCGGACCGGACCGCGATACCATGCTCCGCTCTGAGTGGAAGCCGAAGTCGTGAGTCAGGAACCGCCGATGGATCGTTCGCGCAAGTCGC
>JAYTIB010000566.1:0-1515 GCA_043732205.1 Schlesneria sp.
CTTGAACCGCTGCAGAATCGTCGGCAGCACGGTCTTCATGATCAGCATCGCCAGCGGCGCGCCGATGCACATCCGCGGACCGGCTCCGAACGGCAGGTATTCATACGGCGAGGGATTGATCGTCAACCACCGCTCGGGCCGGAACTCTTCGGGATCGGGATACAGCTCGGCCATGTGATGAGTCATGTACTGGCTGAAGACGATCCCGGCCGCCGGTGGCAATGTGAATGGTCCCAGTTGAGTCGGCACGGCCGTCACCCGCTGCGAGTACGACGACGCGGGGAGGATGCGCATGCTTTCCTTGACGATCCGCTCGGTGCATGGAAGACGGTCGACCTGTTCGGTGGTGGGGAATCCGCCATCGAGTTGCGTCGTCAGTTCGTGGTACAGTTCGGTCATCACCGACGGGTGCTCGGCCAGCAGGAACAGTGTCCACGCGAGCGAATGCGCCGTCGTCAGGTGCGCCGCGCCGAACATCAGCGCCGCCTGACCGATCAATTCCTGGTCGGAGATGCTCCCCTCGCTGTCGTGGGCGCTGATCATCAGCGACAGCGCGTCGCGGCCGGTCGGATTGCCCTGGCGCTGGCCGATCATTCCCTTGATTTCGGTTTCCAGCTTGCCGGCGAACTCCAGCAGATCCTCATAGCGGTTGGCGATCTCCTGGTTGCCGACAAACGCGCCCATTCCCAGTTCGTGGTTCATGTGGACCCAGCGGTCGATCATGTGGCCGATGCGGTGGGCCATCTCGGCGTCGTCGATGCCGAACAGGATCGTGCTGGTCAGCCGCAGCATGAAATCGGTCATGTCGCGGTTGATGTCCCGCTCGGTGCCGGGACGCCACTGTGTCACCATTTCTTCGGTCAGGTGCCGGATCGTCGGGACGTAGTTCAGGATCGCCTTTTTGAGGAAGGCGTCCATGACCAGCCGCCGCTGCCGCTTGTGCTGCTCGCCGTTCATGCTGAGCAGCCCGGACGTCAGGTGCCGCTGCGGTGAATTGCGCGACCCGCGGATGGCGAAGAACTGCGAATGAAACGTCGTCCCATCGCTGAGGATCTGATGGTTGTACTGGGGTCCGAACGCGAAGTAGATCCGCTGCTCGTCCTCCAGGGCGGAGATGTTTCCGTGCTTTGCCTTCAGCCGTTGCATGCAGGCGATCGGATCATCGGGAAAGTCATACAGTCGGCCGCGCGTGACCGGCAGCGGCTCATCGGGTCCGTGGGTCAGGACCAGGTTGGGGGTCGACATTGCGGTGCATCCCTGCCGGCAGTTGGAAAGGCGTCCCTGCTTCTCCATCGATCGACTGCCGATTGGGCTTGTACCACGAAGCCCAACCTGCTCCTAGACGTTCTTCGCCGATTCATGACCGACTGTCGTCCCGTCGCTCCGACTGTCGTCCCGTCGCTCTTACTGTAGTCCCGTCGCTCCGCCGACGGGACCGCATGCAACGACGGTGTTCACACCCGTGGGCGCGCCTGGCGCGGGCCCCGGCGGGGGCGCCACGGGACTACAGTAGGG
>JAYTIB010000567.1:0-1514 GCA_043732205.1 Schlesneria sp.
CTTGCGCATCGTGCTTGTATGCCGATTCTTGCCGCTCGCCCAAGAGTCGCCGCGACTTCGACAGACTTGGATGAGCCGCCTTTCGGATTCCACCCAGAATCGTGACGCACACCCTGACGGAACCCAATTCCGCCCGCTGGTGGCATCGCATCACACGGCAGTTCATACTGACCGCCTCACGACATCGATCACCTCGAACGAGACTCCTCATGAAAATCACGTTTCTCGGCGCCGCCGGCGAAGTCACCGGCAGCCAGCATCTGATCGAGACCGACACGCTGCGCGTCCTGCTCGACTGCGGGTTCTTCCAGGGGCATCGTGCCGAGGCCCGCAAAAAGAACGAACAATTTCTCTGCCGCCCCAAAGAGCTGAGCGGCGTCATCCTGTCGCACGCGCATGCCGACCACTGCGGGAATCTGCCGGGATTGTACAAGGCCGGGTTTCGCGGTCCGATTTTCTGCACGCCCGCCACGCGGGACATCACCGGAGTCATGCTGCTCGACAGTTCGCACATCCAGCAGGAAGACGCCAAGTACCTGCAACAGCAACTGGGTCCGGGGCATCCACCGGTCGAACCGCTCTACGACGACGATGACGTCGCCGGGGTGATGGACTGCATCGAGACCATTCCATACGGCGAATGGCACGAGCTCTCCAAAGACTTCCGCCTGCGGTTTTCCGATGCCGGCCACATTCTCGGTTCAGCCATCACCGAGATGGAGATTCAAGAACGTGGCGAGTGGAAGCGGGTCGTCTTCACAGGGGATCTCGGCCGGCGCGGTCTGCCGCTGTTGAACGACCCGCAGCGCGTCAATGGATGCGATGTGCTGATCACCGAGTCGACGTACGGCAACCGGATTCACCCGCACGCGGATGACATCAAGCAGCACTTGAAACGCATCCTGAAGACGGCCGTCGAACGCCGCAGCCGCGTGGTGATTCCCGCGTTCAGCCTCGGGCGGACGCAGACGCTGGTCTATTTCCTGAATGAGCTGTTCAACGCCGGCGAGCTGCCGTCGATTCCCGTGTTCGTCGACAGTCCGCTGTCGAAAGAGATCACAGCCGTCTATCGGCGGCATGCGGACGTCATGGACGTCGCGTTCCAGCGGATGCTGCAATCCGACAAGGATCCGTTCGCGTTTCCGGGCCTGAAGTACGTCGCCACGCAGCAGGAGAGCGTGGGCTTGAACCATCGCCAGGGGCCGTTCGTCGTCATTGCCTCCAGCGGCATGTGTGAAGCGGGACGCGTGGTCCATCACCTGCGACATTCGATCGAAGACGCCAACAACATCATCGTGCTGATCGGCTTCCAAGCCGAAAACACGCTGGGCCGCAAGCTGCAAGACAAGTGGCGCACCGTGCGAATGTTTGACCGGCTGATCGAACTGAAGGCGCAGGTCGAATCGTTGCAGGGATTGTCGGCCCACGCCGATGCGGCCGACTTCAAGTGGTGGTTCGAAGGTCTGACCGCCGACCGCGGCGTCGGCCGGGCGTTCATCGTCCACGGCGAAGCC
>JAYTIB010000568.1:0-4222 GCA_043732205.1 Schlesneria sp.
TTGTCGAGCAGACTCTTGGCCAGTCCGAAGTCGGAGATCTTCGGCTCCAATTGCGCGAGGTCGGTCTGTACGAGAGGCGTGTCCGTGGAACTTGTCGCAGTCGCCAACTCCGCCGAACCGCCGTCGGCACGAACCCGAGCGAGCAGGATGTTGGCCGGTTTCAGATCGCGATGCACAATCCCTTCACGGTGCGCGTGGTCGAGTCCCCGTGCGAGTTTCTCAACGAGCAACGCCGACGCCGCGATCGGTTGCGGCTGGTGCCGCGCGAACTCGGCGAGGCTTCCGCCCGCCACGTATTCCAGCGAGAAAAACGGGACACCACCCAGTTCGCTGTAGTCATAGATCTGCACGATGTTGGGATGCTGCAAGCGGGCGACCGCCTTCGCTTCCACCCGGAACCGTTCGCGGACGGCGATCCCGGCGAGTGCGCTGTCACGGATCATCTTGAGGGCGACGATCCGATTGAGTTGCAGATGCCGGGCTTGATAGACGACTCCCATGCCACCGCGGCCCAACTCGCGCAGGATTTGGTAACCGTCGGCCGCCGGGAACGCTCCATCCAGTCCCGAATCAACGGTCTTGACTGCACGGTCCGTGGCATCGTCAGACCCGAGATCGCCGGAGAGCAGTACCGACATCGATCGCAGTCCGTCCAACGAGCCCAGCAATTGATGCACTTCGAACTGCCGCTGCAAAGCGTCTGTCAGACGAGGAAACCTGGCGATGTATTCCGCCGCCGTGGGAACCTCACCCGCTTCCTCGCGCAGCAACAGTTCGGCGCAGATCAACTCCAACAGTGACTCATCGTCGGTGGATAACACGCCGGATTGAATCATCAATTGCTCGACGAGCAACCGCTCGCCGCGCTGCCACGCTTCGACCTGAAGTTGGCGCAATCGATCCACGATGAAGTGGCCGGTGCCGGATAGGGAACTCATGACTGGAACTCCGACAAGCCGAGTTGCTGGGCGATGCGATCGATGGCTCGCGTGAACTTCTTGCGGAGCGCATCGGGGGCGGCCCCGAGTTGGGCGGCGATCTCCGGCCATTCGAGTCCGGCCCCGCGCAGATCGACAAGCTGCTGTTCCTCGACCGTCATTCGTTGACGGACTTCGGCCAACAGATCCTTGTTCGCGGCCATCTCGGCCGGGCCGTCCGCGGAATCCATCACGCCCGCCAGTTCCAGATCGCCATCGGCGGTCATCCGCCGCTGGTCCCGCTTCTGGGACCGCAGCCGCCGAACGTGATCGAGCAGTTTGTTGCGAGCCATCGCGATCAGCAACGCGGCCAAGTCACCGGGATGATTCAGATCGTATTCCCCCATCGACACGCGGACGAAGAAATTGGCGAAGACCGACTGGCAGACATCGGCCGAATCGAGCACGCGGCGCAGGCGGGGATCGGTCAGCCGGACCCGGACCGCCCGGCGGATCTCGGGGAGATAGCGGCGGACGAATTCTTCCGCGGCGGATTGCTCACCACGTTCAATCTGCTGCAGAAGGTCGCGGGGATCACTGGCGATGGGAACCGGTTCCAACAGGAGGGATGTCGGTGTGGATACTTCACGCTGCCGGCGGTGAGTCGTTTAACCGCGTGGGCATCGCCCCGCGCGTGAGCGACGATTCACGCTCAAAACACGCGGGGCGATGCCCGCGCGGTTAAACGAAAGCATCTCATTCATGCCCGTGAGCGGTAGAAACGGGCAAATACTGGGCGGCGGCGGATTTTTTTGAAAAACTTTGTCCGGTCTGCCGGGCCGATTGCGTGTCTGTCAGTGGCTGTTACATCGGAACCCGCATCTCGTTCGCAGGAGTATAACCATGAGCTTCCAGACATCAATCGCGTCGTTCAGCCGTCTGTTTCTGTTGGGCCTCGTCGCGGCCATCGGCTCCGCCGCCGGTGCAGAACCGGAGAAGTTCGGTGATTCACCGAGCGTCGCCAAACCGCAATTCACCATTTGGGCGGGAGGCTGCAGTCGTTCGTTGAAGGTGCTTGAAACCCACACTGATGTCAGCACCGCCTTGCGTGCCGCGGAAAGAATGCGGCAGCAAGGGGACGAAGTAATGGTCCTTTCCGGCGAATCCGACCGGAGCCGCGCGCTGGCGGTCTTGCTCCACCAGCGCAAGGCACCAACCAACACGGCCACGGTCGAAATCACGGTCTATGAAAAAGTCGGCTGCCGCCTCGGCCTGTGGCGGCCGATCAATCCGGAAGGCAAGACGGACCTCAAGACGGTGGACGAAGTGCTCGCCAAAGGGACCAAGGACGGAACGACGGTCACGGCTGTGTATCGCGTGCGAAAGTGAAGTGCCGGCGCATCAATAACTGTCGTAGCACGGACGCCTCGTCCGTGCTACGGCTGTTTCTCACCGAATCCCGACAGTTATTCATGCGTCGGTCCTAAAGTGCCATCCAGTCACCCCGCGGCACGAACGCCGGGCGAGCGAGCAGCGCGGATCGACCATCGGGTCGATCTCGCGAACCCGAGGGGCAAGCGAATCACTCGACGTGATCCGTCCCGCCACAGTAGTGTGACGCCAACTCCAGCCGAGTCTGGAGTGTGAATCTCTGTCACACCCCGTGGGGCCGCGTCGATGTTTACTCGAATTTCCGACCAATACCGGCACTGCACCGCGGTGGTGATTGGAGCCGGTGGAATTGGTGGCGCGATCATTCAATCGTTGGCCGGACACGTGGACCGGCTGGTCGTGGGAGACCGCGATCAGGCGCTGCTGGATGGACTCCGGATTCCCACGGGTGTGACGGAACTTCATTCCCGCGTGATCGACGTGCGCGACGCCTTATCGGTGGCCGACTTCTTCACGTTTGTGAAGCAGACAGTGGAATCGCCCCAGTACCTGTTCCACACCGCCGGGATTCTAAATTTGGAATCGCTGGCCGACACGACGCCGTCCGTGTGGGACACCGCGGTCGAGGTCAATCTGAACGGGGCGTTCTACTGTGTCCGGGCCGCCGCGGAACTGATGATTCCGCAGCGGCGCGGCAGCATTCTGGTGCTGGGATCGATCGCGGGAACAAAGGCCCGCTCAGGCGCGCGGGTGAATCCCGTCTACAACGCCACCAAGGCGGGACTGGCCGCGCTGGTCAACGCGGCGGCGATGCAGCTTCGCCCGCACGGCATCCGCATCAACTGCATTTCACCCGGCCCGACAGCCACGGCGATGATGGATCTGCAACCGCGGCAGGTCCACGATGCCATTGGTGCCATCGCGCTGGATCAGCGGCAGAACCATCCGACCGAAGTGGCGGAGCTGGCACTGTTCGTCGCCGCGCACGGCCGCTTCACGGGCGAGGATCTGTGCATGGGGGGCGGTGCCGGACTGGGTGGTTGAACGTGTCCTGCCCTTGATACCCGGCGCGCCGTTTCGGGATGAACATCCCGGCGATGTTGGCCGCCACCAAGGGACTGCACAGGTTCTGGCGAGACACGCTCTCTCCAAAGCGGTGTCGAGCCCCCGCACTCCCAAAGTTCGCGGCTTTCGCATGATCGTGCGGAAATTCGCTGTGTCGCGCACCCCATGCCGTTTGTAGAGTGTTGTCCGTGGATGATCGCCGTGGATTTCATCACCTTTGGGAGTGCGGTGGCTCGACACCGCTTTGGAATTTTGGGCGCAGCCCTTTCGGATCGCAGTCGTTCAGCCCGGTCTGCCATTCCAAAGGGCTGCGCCCAGAATTCCAAAGCTCCGTCAAGCCGGAGCACTCCCAAAGGGGGAGACCACTTTCTTCTCTTGTTGGAGACTTGTCATGTTGCTGCGGGCCATTGATCGAGTGATGAAGTCTCTCTACCGGTCGGTGTTTCCCGATCCGCGGTTGCGGCCGCGCCGGCGGGTGTCCGGGTGTTCGTCGTGTGTGGCGGCCGATGTCTGGTGCTATCCTCGGGCGGGGGAAGCTCTGGAACCGCGGCTGCTGCTGAGCGGTGTCGTGGGGGGCAGCCTGAACGATGCGGCGGCGCAGTCGGAAAAGTCTCGTGTTGCTCTCGGCGTGATTGCGGCCGGGGTGCCGGCCGTGTTGGTGGTTGATAGCACGGCCGATGTGAATGATGGCAATTTCTCGGCGAGGCATCTGTCGCTGCGTGAGGCGGTCTTCTTGGCCAATGCCAATCCCGATGCCACGACGATTACCTTCTCGAAGCACATCGCGAGACTTCGGCTGACGCAGGTGGGGGACAATACGGCGGACAATTCGGCGCTGGCGATTACCA
>JAYTIB010000569.1:0-1512 GCA_043732205.1 Schlesneria sp.
TCAATTCCATGATTCATCGCCGTTTCCGTCACGCAGTTCTGGCCGTCATTGTGATCGGCTTGGGAACATCCGCATTCGGCCAGGACGCCGACAACAAGAAATTGTCGACCGGACTTCAGCCGGTCCTGAATCTATTGGGCGGCCGTGAAGCACGGTTCGCGATCACCGCTTCCGTTCAAGTGACCATCGACCGGACGACGGTTCCGGTCGACGTGCGGCTCGTTCGATTTGACGACCATGAGTTCGACCTGGACCTGACGCACACGCAGTACAGCGTCAAGATTCGCCGACGGCGTGAAGCGACCGCGTTCGCGCTGCCGCATCACAAGGTGGTGTTCCTCGGCCGGGGTGAAACCGACGAACAGGATCACCTGACGCCGAAGGGAATCGTCGGCCGGATGGTCAGTCCCGCATCGATGGCTTCGGTCTACTCGGCTCTGATTGCCAACAGCGATGCGTCGGCTGCGGCACTGGTTCTGACCGAACTTTTGAAGATCAAGTTCGATCCCCAGACGCAGCGCTGGACCGTCGGCAAGGATGTCTCCTTTCTGTTTGGTGATGCTCCACAACTGTTCGAGCTGACGGCGAAGGGGACCAGTGTCAATCTGCGCCGGATTCCGATCGGTCAACCATCGCCTGTGGATGACTGGCAGGACTTCACAGTTGTTTCAATCGGGCGGTCGGAACTGGAGCGGCAACTGGTTCGGGGTGTTCGGCGCGCGACCGAGGTTCTGGCTCCGGCTCCCGTGCTGATCTCCCCGCCCCAAGCGGGACGGCGTGTCGCGCATGGCGAGCTGCGGTGGATCGACGGACACCGGGTCGTCCTGCTGGAAGGAACCCCCGAGCAGATCGGCACGGCTCACGGCGAGCTGCTTGGCGAAGAATCGACCCGCTGCATGGACTCGGTGCTGTGCTCCTTCGGGACGGCGCAGACGATCCTCAACGGACGCTGGTTCCGGCATGACTTGGAGCGGGCCTACGCGCGACTCGCCCCGCACATCCCCGAGCACCACAAGCGGGAAACCCGGGCGCTGGCCAAGAGTTTCAAAATGGACGCCGGCCTGGTGGAAGTCTTGAACGTCTTCCCCGAAATGTTCCATTGCTCCGGCTTCGCGGTGTTTGGGAGTGCCACGCAGGGTGGCAAGCTCTATCACGGCCGCGTGCTGGATTACATGACGACGATCGGCCTACAGGATGCCGCGACAACTTTCATCGTGGCACCGGTCGGCAAGATTCCGTTTGCCAATGTCGGATACGGCGGATTCATTGGCAGCGTGAGCGGGATGAATTCGAAGTCGATCTCGTTGGGGGAAATGGGGGGACGCGGTGAAGGGAACTGGGACGGTGTGCCGATGGCGACGCTGATGCGCCGCGCCCTGGAGGAATGCTCCACGCTGGACGAGGTGATCACGCTGTGGAAAACGAGCCCGCGCACGTGCGAGTACTACTACGTCTTCGCGGACGGCAAGACGAACCGCGCCGTGGGAGTCGCCGCCGTTCCCGAGTCCGTGC
>JAYTIB010000570.1:0-4217 GCA_043732205.1 Schlesneria sp.
GCGGCTCAGGTCGACCGGCACGGCAACGTCAATGTGTCACGGTTCGGAAACCGGTTGTCGGGCGTGGGCGGGTTCGTGAACATCAGCCAGAACGCACGCCGCCTGGTGTTTTGCGGGACCATGACCTCGGACGGCCTGCAGGTCGACGTGGCGGCGGGCCGGGTGACCATTCGTCGCGAAGGCCGCGTCCGCAAGTTTGTTGATCGCGTCGAGCAAGTCTCCTTCAGCGGGGAACTCGCGCGTCAGCGCGGTCAGGATGTGCTGTACGTGACCGAACGCGCCGTCTTTCGGCTCGGCCCCGACGGGATGGAGCTGATCGAAGTCGCCCCCGGAATCGATGTGGAACGCGACGTGATTGGCCAGATGGGCTTTCGCCCAATCCGGCGCAACGTCCGTTCGATGCCGGCACATGTGTTTGACGGTGAATCGCGGGGCTTATGATCCGCACGGTGCTGGGGATCGCCGGAGAAGAATCGCAACGGTCGCTGAACCTTCTCCGGCTGTCCACTGCGGGCGAATGCCCAATGACACTTGCTTTACCAACCCGATGCGCATGTCTTGAAGTTGCGCCTTTGGGGATTTCAGCCCCAAAGGGGCGGTGTTATGCCAGCCCGGGGCACCGCCCTGGGTTGGTGGATGTCGGGAATACCAAGCCCTGAAGGGGCGGCACTATTCATTCGATGGACATAGGGCCGCCCCTTCAGGGCTCCAATTTCTATGACGATCGCAACCCAGGGCGGCGCTCCCGATGGTCGTTTGCCCTGGGCTCACTTAGGGCTGCCCCGTTGGGGCATAAATCCAAAACCGCGCAACTTCAAAACGCGAGAGCACAGGCGTTCTCAATGTTGCTCCTTCGCTTGCGTTTCAGGCTTCAATGCGACGGGTCGTTGGTTTCCACGCGGCTGCCTCATCCCGCTTCGCCGCTCAGGAGCCGGCAATCAGATCGCAGAGCCACATCACAAAACAGAGCACAAGAGTGACGATCCCGGCGGCGAACGGAATCAGGAACATGATGATCAGCGGACGCTTCAGTGACAGCAGGCTGGTCATCACGCTGGCCCCCGCTGCCGGTTCGTCGCCGGTCATCGAATCATCGCCGGTTGTGGCCGGCTCGACGTCATGCGGCGGACTCGCGGCGTCGTCCTGATCGAGAACCTCTTCGTCGGCCGCATAGGACCAGCCGCACTGGGGACACTCCGGATTCTTGGGCCGAAGTTCGGCACCACAGGCCAGGCATTTCTCGGGGTCCGCGGGGCCCAACAGGATTTCGCGTTCGTCGCGCCGCATGCGCATTTGGTCCAGTATGGCCAGCGCGGCGTCCGCCTGGGACTGGCGGACCTGCAGCTTGATGTAGCCGACAGCGTTACCCAGCATCCAGTCGGTGTTGACCGTTTCCGCATCGGCCAGGAAGGCTTCGATTCCCTCCGACTGCATGGCGATCCGCGCGCTCTCGGCCTGGGGAAGGAATTGGTATTTCTCGACCGTGACCAGTTCGTTGTTCATGATCGTACGTCCCGAGCGTCGCAGCAGTGCGGTCGCAATTCACAAATGATGGCGCGAGTCGGGCGAGTGAGAGTTGGGCAGTCGGCAGGAAATGATCGACCCGTAGGACGGATTTCCAATCCGTCCGGCGTTGACGGACGGATTGGAAATCCGTCCTACGTCATTGGTCGTTGATTTCGCGCGGACTGCGTTAGGATCGGCGCATCATTAACTGTCGCAATTTGGCGAAATTCACCCGTAGCACGGACGCCTCGTCCGTGCGGAAAAACGGGGCCAACATTTAAAAGGAGCCGCACGGACGAGGCGTCCGTGCTACGACAGTCATTGATGCGCCGATCCTTACTCTTCGGCGGCCTTCTTTTTCGCCGCCTTCTTGGTTCCCTTTTTCTTGACCGCCTTCTTGGCTGGGGCCGGGGTGGCCGCGCGGGTGGTGCGTCCGCGCCCGCGTTTGGTGGCAGGACCGCGGGCGGCGCGTTCGGCCAACAGCGGCAGGGCTTCTTCCAGCGTGATCTGCAGCGGATCGCGTTCCTTGGGGATCGTGGCGTTGACCTTGCCGTGCTTGATGTACGCCCCGTAGCGGCCTTCATAGACCGCGACCGGTTCGTTGTCGTCGGGGTGCTTGCCGAGTTCCTTCAGCGGCAGCACGGGGGCCTTCGTCTTCTTGGCGGCGATCAGTTCCAGGGCGCGCGGCAGGTCAACGGTCAACACGTCGTCGGTCTTGCCCAATGAGGCGAAGATCTTTTCGTGCTTCACGTAGGGGCCGTACATTCCGACGCCCGCATTCACGACGTGACCGGTCTCGGGATGATTGCCCAAGAGACGCGGCAAGCTGAGGTAGGCACAGGCATCCTCAAACGTGAGCGTGGAGGGATCGCGGCCCTTGGGGATCGAGACCCGCTTCGGCTTGGTTCCGTCGTCCAGCTTTTCACCGAGTTGCAGATACGGGCCGAAGGGACCAACCAGAAGAAAAATCGCGAGCCCGGTCTCGGGATGAATCCCGAGCGACTGCGGGCCGCGCTGTTTCATCTCGATCAGTTTTTCGGCGACTTCGTTGGTGATGTCCGCGGGCGCCATGTCGGCCGGGATCGACGCCGTCACCGCCTGACCATCGCGTTCGGTTTCGAGGTACGGGCCGAACTTGCCGACGCGGATGCGCGGTGTCAGCCCGACGAAATTCAGCGTGCAGGCAAGGCGCGGGTCGATCGACTCTTCCTTGGTCTTGACCTGCTCGTCCAATCCGTCGGCACCGAGATAAAACTGGGTGAGGTATTGCTGACGGTGTCCTTCCCCGTTGGCGATGTCGTCCAGATCCTGTTCCATCTTCGCCGTGAAGCCGAGATCAACCAGCTTGGGGAAGTAAGTTTCCAACAGTTGGATGACCGCGAAGGCGGTGAACGTCGGGATCAGTTGGTTGCCGGTCTTCACGACGTACTTGCGGTCCTGGATCGTGCCGATGATCGAGGCGTACGTACTGGGCCGGCCGATGCCGTCGGCTTCGAGAGCGCGGACGAGTGTCGCTTCCGTGTAGCGCGCCGGGGGCTTGGTTTCGTGGCCGACGGATTCCAGCACGTTGCAACCCAGACCGTCCCCCTCGGTGAGCGGCGGCAGCGCGGATTCGGTGTCGTCCAGCGCCGCTTCGGGATCGTCGACCCCTTCGACGTAGGCTCGGAAGAAACCGGCGAACTCGACGTGCCGGCCGGTGGCGCGGAACTCGGCATCGTCGACGGTGATGATCGCCGTCTGGAAGCGCAGTTGGGCCTCGGCCATTTGCGTGGCGACGGTCCGCTTCCAGATCATCGCATACAGGGAAGACTCGCGTCCCGACAGCCCGTGCTCTTCGGCGGTCTTCATCTCGGTTCCCGCCGGACGGATTGCCTCGTGGGCCTCCTGCGCGTTCTTGGTCTTGTTCGTGAACTGGCGCGGTTCGGGACTGAGGTACTCGTTGCCGTAACGGTCTTTCACGCAGGACCGCGCCGCGTTGATCGCCTCTTGCGACAGGTTGACGCTGTCGGTTCGCATGTAGGTGATCAGTCCGTCTTCATACAGACGTTGAGCGGTCTGCATCGTTTCGCGGGCGGACAGGTTCAGCTTGCGGTTGGCCTCTTGTTGCAGCGTGCTCGTCGTGAACGGCGCGTAGGGCTTGCGGGTCTGCATCCGGTTTTCGACGGACGCGACCTTCCAGGGCTGCGACTTGAGTCGGGCTTCCAGTTCCCGCGCGGTGGCTTCGTCGAGCAGCACGGCATCGACGCCAGGCTTCAATTGACCGGTGTTTTCATCGAAGTCCTTGCCACTGGCAACCCGCTTGCCGCCGACGGCACTGAGCCAGGCGTCAAACGTCGCGCCGGCGGGCGTGCCGAGCGTTGATTTCAGATCCCAGTACGAGCCGGATCGAAACGCGAGTCGTTCCAATTCGCGCTGGACCAGGATGCGGACCGCGACCGATTGCACTCGGCCGGCGGACAGTCCCGGAGCGACTTTCTTCCAGAGCAACGGGCTGAGCCGGTATCCATATAACCGGTCGATCACGCGGCGCGTTTCCTGCGCGGCGACGAGGTTGGTGTCGAGATCGCGCGTGTGCAGGACCGCTTCCCGGATCGCCTCCTTGGTGATTTCGGAGAAGACCATCCGCCGGACGGGCACCTTGGGATTCAGGATCTCCTTCAGATGCCAGCCGATGCTTTCGCCTTCGCGGTCTTCGTCGGTCGCGAGATAGA
>JAYTIB010000571.1:0-1509 GCA_043732205.1 Schlesneria sp.
GGCACATACACCGACTGCGCCGTCGCGTCGTCTCCGGACCATTGCAGCGTGAACTGTTCCTTCCGCGAATCGGCCGCGTTGCTGATCCGCACGCGCAGCACGTCGTCCGGCAGATCCAGATTCCGCTCGACCCATTGCAGTCCCGCATTCGACGGGGACACGGGCCGCGCGACCAGCAGTTGCAGTCGCAGGTCGCTCGGCCATTCGAATCCGTTCAGCGCGTCGAGTTTCGCGCCGCCTTG
The DNA here is from genome assembly GCA_043732205.1 of Schlesneria sp. GTDB lineage: Bacteria > Planctomycetota > Planctomycetia > Planctomycetales > Planctomycetaceae > Schlesneria. The sequence continues at coordinate 243 of JAYTIB010000571.1, forward strand.
CAGATCGCCCGCCAACACGATCCGCAGCTTCGCCGGAACCGAGCGATCCGTCTGAGTCTCCTGCAACGCCGACGCGGTGCGGACAAGCGCCTCACCGAGGTTCGTGCCGCCCCAGCCCGGCTTCAATTCGCCGAGTCGCGCCTTCACCAATTCGCGCCGCTGGTCCGGATCGAGTCGTTTCAATTCGGCGAAGTCGGCGACGGACGACCACCGGTCGTCGAATCGAAACAGCGCGACCGTCGCCGTCGATGGCAATTGCGAGAGTTGTCCGTTGACCTGGCGCAGCAGGTCCGGCCACGCGCCGTCGCGGCGCAGACTGGCACTGGTGTCGATCAACACCGCCACCAGTTCCTCGTCCGCATTCTGCTCGGGTCCGGAGATCGCCGTCCGCCACAACGGCCGGGCAAACGCCAACGCCAGCAGGCACAGCACCGCCCCCCTCAACAGCAGCAGCAACCAATGTTCGACGCGGCTGCGCGAGGTGACTCGCGGCGGCGATGGCGTCAGAAACATCAGCGTCGAAAATTCGCGCCGACCGCGCGGAGTCCGCCGCCACAAGTGGAACAGAATGGGCCCCGCCACGGTCAATGCGGCGAGCAGATACAACGGTGCCAGGGGCGTCATGCGGTGCTCCAGCGATGTCGAGTGCTGAGTGCTGAGTGCTGAGTGCAGGAAGCGGGCGCACTTGTGTGGCACTCGACACTCGACACTTGACCCTCGGCGACTTCTCTGGCACTCGCCACTCGACACTTAGCACTCAACCTCTTCATCGTCCCCTCCTCGCAATCCGGGTCCGGCTGTTGCCGCGCGATTGCATGCGGACGCGCACCACCTCGGGCAGGGCCAGTTCCAACGGCGAGTTGGTCGGCAACCGGTGGTACGTCAGTCCCAGGCGCGAACAGATCAGTTCAATCGCTGCCAAGTGCTGGCCGAACCGTTTGAGGTATTCGGCGCGGATCGCCGCGGGATCGACATACAGCCGCGCATGCGATTCCAGATCCTCGAACATCTCGGGCACGGCATAGTCGAAGTTCAGTTCTTCGGGGTCGAGCACATGGAAGACGATCACTTCCTGACCGCGCGCGGCCAGGCTGCCGAGGCTCATTTCCAGAGTCTCCAGCGGTGCCAACAGATCCGAGATCAGGACCAGCATGCCGCGCCGGTTCAACCGCTCGGCGATCTGTTCGAGCGGCTTGGACAGGTGCGTCGACGCCCCCTCGACCGCGCGCTCCAACGACACCAGAATCCGTCGCAGATGCCCGACCCG
>JAYTIB010000572.1:0-1507 GCA_043732205.1 Schlesneria sp.
GCCGCAGGCCATGATCAGCCGGCCCCGGTCGTGGTCTCGAAACCCGTTGACTGCGGCGTCAATCGCCGTGGCTTGGTGGGGTTTTGCCGTCCATCGAGGCAGCCGCGGGGCCGTTCCGCCAATCTGAACCGGCCACTCAACTTCTTCCGTCAGGAAATGACCACGCAGGACCAACCCCACCGGCTTCTCTTGGCCGTGAAGCGTCCGGCGAGCCGTGGCCCCGATGTCGTCCATCGTCGCCATGAGCAGTCGATAGGCGAACTGCGAACGGTTCGATTCGGACAGGAACGAGTCGATTTCTTGCTTGGGGATCGCGCGGTCGGGATGATCCGCCTTGGCCTGAACGGCCCACAATTCACCCGTCCGCGTGCGCGCGACGAGGTCGATGCCCGCATCCGTCCCCCACCGATCCGGCCAATCCTTCCACAGCCAAACCTTGTCGAACTGGCCTCGATACCTCGGAGCATTCTGCAAGAACCACTGGCACAGCCACTCGAAGTCGCCACCGAATGAAGTCCCCTCGGCATCACGACGAATCTTCGCTTCGATGTACTCGAAGGTGCCTTCGACGCAGGTTGGCTCGTCTGTCTGCTGCTTGTTCATATCGGGAATCGTAACCGACCATCACCGGCGGCTGTATCTCGAACGGTTGGGCCTGTTCGACGAGTTCCCGTTCCTCTCCTCAAAGAAGCGGTGCGAGGCTATTCCCTCGCCTCGGCCAGATGGCCCGCCGGATTGTCATCCGACGACGGAGCGGGGAGTGCCGGAGCGAGCAGGGTCGGTTTCGCCGACATCAGATCCGACACCAGCGTCTCGGCGATCGCGTTCCAGTCCGCCGGTTCGTTTCCTTTGCGCAGCAGCAGCAACGCACAGACGACGAGCGGCACCAGGCAGAGGGCCAGCATCCCCAACTGCTGAATGCTCTGGGCGATGATCGGCTCACGCTGACGCTGAAGGGCGATCTCCCGCCGCTCCACTTCGAGGCGGTTCCGCGGCTCATTCAGATCCGTCCGTTCGGTCTGCCACTGTTTTTGGAGTTCCGCCATCTGGCGGCTCTGCACGGCCTGCTGCTCGGCGTGCCGTTCGGCCAGTTCCACGACACGCGGGTCAAGCGGATTCCCGGACGGTTTCGATGGCGTCCCGCTCAGCATCGCCGCGAGCAGCACCAACCCCGCGATCACGAACAACCACTTCATGCTTCCCCCTTTCCTGGAGCACACGATCCAAGACCCGCCGCCAGCCGCGATTCAATCGCCGCTCACGCAGGATCACGGCACAGCACAGCAACACCAGAAAACTCAACAGTCCGACGATCACGGTCATGGGCGCTCCTTTCGTCCGAGTTCGTTGCCGGTCCAGGGCTAATGAGCCCACCAAGTATTGATGACGCAAAAGAGGGCTGAATTTAGAATTCGGGTGTAGCGAAGATGTGCTGATGAGCCGATCGAACGATTCCGGCTGTAGACCACACTTCAATGATCTTGTCGCGGTTTGCTTACCGTTGGAG
>JAYTIB010000573.1:0-4207 GCA_043732205.1 Schlesneria sp.
GCTGTCGATGTTCTCATCCAGCACGAAGGGATGATCGGTGTGACGTCGCACGGCGAGGCACTCTTCGTAACTGAGGCACGGTTGCTCGATGTAGACATCAACGTCGCGGACCGCGCGGACCACGCGCAGCGCCTCGTGCTGAGTCCAGCCGGTGTTCGCGTCGGCCACGAGCCGATCGGTGGGCAGCAGCATCGCGCGGACGGCTCGGATGCGTTCGATGTCCGTGTCCGGATCGCCGCCGACCTTGAGTTGGAAACGGGTGTAACCGGCGGCTCGATAACCGGCGACCTTCCGCGCCATCTCGTCGGGCGACTCTTGCGAAATGGCTCGATACAGCCGCACGCTCTCGCCGAAGCGACCACCCATCAGCACACAGACCGGCAAGCCCGTTGCCTTGCCGAGGATGTCCCAGCACGCGATGTCGATCCCCGATTTTACATAAGGATGCCCCTTGAGCGCCGCGTCCATCCGCTGATTCAACTTCGCCAGCTCGCGCGGATCGCAGCCGATGAGATGCGGTGCGAGTTCGCGCAGACCCGCGCGCACCCCCTCGGCATAGGCCGGCAGATAGAACGGTCCGAGCGGACAGACCTCGCCGTAGCCGGTGATTCCGCAGTCCGTCTCGACCCCGACGATCGTGCTGTCGAACACCGAAACCGACTTCCCGCCGGACCACTTGTACGAGCCTTCGACCAACGGCAGCTCAACTCGGTGAGCAAAGATGCGAGTGATCTTCATGGGAAGCGTTCCTGCTTTGCGTATGATGGATTTGAAGGGCTTATTCTAGTTTCAGCGACCTCGACTCTCTTGGCCCAGAATCGCATCGAACCGTGAATCCGCGCACAAAACATCCCGAATCTGCCCTGCCTCCGCACGTTTCGCAGGTGGAGGTCTCGTTGTTGGAAAGGCTCTTCGACCGTTCGCCGGACGTGGCCTTTTTCGTCAAAGACTCTGTGGGACGATACGTGGCCGTGAACGAGTCGCTGGTGGCGCGGCACGGATTGAAGAGCAAGTCGCAAGTCATCGGCAAATGCCCGCGTGACATCTGCCCCGGCGACTTTGGTCGGATTCCCACCGATCAGGACGAGAAAGTTCTACGCACCGGACGTCCGCTAATTGACCATCTCGAAATGCAATGGCATCGACCGCACGACCCGGTCTGGTGCCTGACGACGAAGCTGCCGATGCTGGATTCAAACGGTGCCGTTGTTGGCTTGATCGGCTTCTCTCGCGATGTCCGCGTTTCGGTCGAGCCTCACGAGATTCCCAAGGACTTCGCACGAGCCCTCGAAGAGTTCGAGCAAAGCCTTTCGTCTGAGGTGACTCCCGCCTGGCTCGCGCGCCGTTCCAAACTGTCGTCTCAACGACTGGCTCGCCTGACCAAACGGCTCTTCGGTCTGACGCCGAGCCAGTTCATCACCAAGTCGCGGATCGCAGCCGCGTCGCGCATGCTTCGCGATGCCGATCATTCCGTGGCCGAGATCGCACACGCCTGCGGCTTCTACGACCACAGCGCCTTCACCCGTGCCTTCCGATCCGCCACCGGCATGACCCCCTCCGAGTTTCGCACGCAAAATTAAGCGGCGGTGCATTTTCTACTTCCGAGAGTTGCACGGTGTGTCGCAGCGCGAGCGGTCTCTCGTTGCCACGGCCCGATAGCACGGATTCGCCTTCTCATTCGCGCTTCGTTTGATTCGCGCGGACCAAATCGATTTCCGCGCGAATCAAACGGAGCGCGAATGAGGAGGGCTGTCGAACGGGAGCGAACAGACAACGGTCGCTTCGCGGCGGGCAACTCTCTGACGTTGTTACTGCATAGCCCCTTAGTCGAGCGGCAGAAGAGAAGCTCCCTCCCCGCATGAGCCGCGCGGCGCTAGCCCCGGTTCGAACCGGACGCGAGCGCGTTCCGGCTGATGACGGTACGTTCTCTCATCAGCCGCTCGAAGTGTTGGACCAAGTCTGCCGCGATCAGGCGAATTCGTTTTTCGCTGCCGACGAGTGCTTCCAGCGCCGCCCGCTTGGTCTTGAGCTTCTGCTGGCGATCCTCTTCTTCCCCTGCGGTGATGTCCTCGAACCCGGAATCGACCTTGGGCAACCCGGATTCGTTCAGGCTCAGCTTGGCGATGCGGCTTTGGTGGTAGATCGGCACCGTGGCCTTGTCGATCACTGCTTGCTGGATGTCTATGAGACGCGGGTTGACCGCTCGCTGTTGCTTGGGGCGAGCGTTATTCGATCTCGGGGGCGAATTCGCGCAGGCGACCCAGCCAGATCACGGCGTGCCGGAGCGGTGATTTGGAATCTTGGTTGGAGACGGCCTTGCTGGTTCGTGAATAGACGCCGATCACCCGGCGGTTCCGATCGAAGACGGGGCTGCCCGACCAGTTGTCGGTGGCCACATCATCCGGGAACGTCATGGTCAGAGTCAGCGTGCTGTCGGATTTCGCCGCCGCGCCCCTGGGACTCAACCGCTCTTTCGCGTCCTCGGTGATGGATGCCGACTTGGTCTGATAGTCGTCGCCATTGAACGGAAATCCGATCAGCGTGAAATCGGACTTCGCGACGTCGGGCAGTTCACCCGAATCCATTTCCAGCCGGCTCGGCAGCCGCTCCCCGAGCGCGATGTCGAGCACGCCGAGATCAAACCGTGCCATGTTCGCCGTGGCGCGGGCGAGTTCCTCTTTCGGAGGAATGCCGGAATCCTCCAGCTTCTTGACGCGCGGACTCGTGGGAGATGCCGCAAGCTCTTCGCGGGCCGTGGCGGCGCGGTCAATCGCTTGCCGGTAGGCGGGATGGAATCGGGCTCCCTTGATCACAATCGGACGCTCTTCGCCCGGATGCGACACGACGATGGTCAGTCCCTCGCGCTGCAGCTCATCGACCGCCATCGCGATCGCGCCGCTGGTCACGAGGTGCCGCCGAGTGGCCGCCCACGCCGTTCCCAAGCGAAAACAATGTTCCTCGTCGTCATGCTTCGCGATGACGGCGAAGACTCCATCGCGCACGGCCTCCAGAGTTGCCGACGGTGTCGCTTCGACGGGCTTCGACGGCACGGACACCACCGTCGTCGGTGTTGATGTCGGGGGATCCACAGGCTTGGAAACCGTCGTCGGTTCCGGAGGTTTGACAACCTCGGGCTTGCCGTTGAGACCTGTCGGTTTGGAACCGTCGGGCTTGGAAGGATCGATCTTCGGAACGGCATCGGGCGGATCGAGACTCTTCGTCGAATTGGTCGATGCCTGCTGTTGTGCGGTCGTGTCACCGGTCTTCACGGAGCTCGGTCTGGATTCCACCTCAGTGTTGTTGTTGGAACCGCCCCCCCCGAATTGCCAGACGGCGATGGCCATGATCGCCAGCGCACCGACGCCCGCCATCTGGAGCCAGAAGCCGCGTCGGGCCCGGTTGCGACGGGCGTTCGCCGCGGTTGAGGTCGACTCATCCAACCACGAGTCGGATCTGATCATCGGCGGAATCGCCCGGGCGGGGGGAACCTGTCCACGGTCCCCGGCGTCCCGCGCGGAAGATGATTTGGACGGCTTCGCGGTCGTCGGCTCCGGCTTCAGATCGTCCAGTTCGACCGCGTCCTGCAACGAGGGAACGAACACCGGCCTCGGTTTCGACAAGGGCAGCGAGTCTGTTTCCGGCGGAGTCGGAGTCGGAGTCGGAGCGGAACGCAGAGTGGGCCGGGCTGACGCGGCATTTGCCGGCGGGGTGCTGCTGCGAAGTGGCGGCAGCGATTTCGTCGCGGTGACCTCGGGTTCAAACGTGATCACCGGGCCATCGGCGGTCAGCCGGATGACATCGCCACGATTCAGCCAGTGCATCCGCGTCGGTTCATCGTCCCCGACCTGGATGGAATCGGCCTCGCGGACCTCAACGAGCCACCGACCGGCGATCTTGCGAATGACGGCGTGCTTCGACGCGACGCCTCCTTCGGGCGGATACGGGATCGTGCAACTCGGATCACTGCCGATGGTGATCGTGTCGACATCAAATTCCACGACGAAACCTTCGTCGATCTCCAGTCGGATGGGCATGTTCTCAACCTTCTTCTGCAATCGTGTCGCGGGGCTCGTGAATAGTTGTTCATATCGCACGCGGCCATAGTAAGAAACTGGCTCGAAACAACTTCCCGGTTTGACACGGGTGATTCTGTGAGCGGCAAGGCGCTAGCCGCCGGTGTTTCCAACTCACCGGCGGCTTGCGCCCT
>JAYTIB010000574.1:0-4204 GCA_043732205.1 Schlesneria sp.
CGACGGGCTCCCGCGCGAACCCGCGGAGCAATCACGGGAAGCAGCGCGATCACCATCAGACCCGCGGCAAACGCGGCCAGACCCAGCCACGGGTGGTGACTCACACGCCACACGGACAATCCCAGCGGCACGGCAATCAGCACCGCCTCACCGGCCAACCGCGTCTGACGCAGCACAAACGCTTTGACGCCCCAGGCCGCCAGCAGGGCCGTCGGCACCAGAAACATCGCGTCCCAGGCATCGATCTGCACCGAGCGCCGCAGCCCGGACATGTCGAACAGGATTCGCGCCAGCAGCGTGGTCAGCCACCAAGCGAGCACGAACTGACACCGCCGCCGGGCCATCTCGCTGGTGGGTTGGCTAAGTTCCCGAACGACGCTGATCAGTCCCAGCAACAGCCATCCGCAGAGGAACGAATTCTGCGCCAGCCATTCCCGCCAACACGAACCCGGTGAATCAGCGGGAACATTCATGGTGACCTGGCCGGACCACCAGGCAAACCAGAAGTCACCGCCGTGATTGGCGAGCATCATGAGTTGCCACCAGGCGCTGAAGGAGAGCGCCGTGATCACAAACACCGTCAGCGTGCGCATCCCCAGCCAGAACTGCCAGAGTCTGACCGGGACGGTGCGGCGGAGGGCCTGATGATTCCCCTCGTGATGATTCCCCTCGTGCAACAGCCAGGCGTGGATCAGCATCGGAATGAACAGAACCGCCGCGACCGGTCCCACAGCCAGCAGCGCCAGGCCCCAGGCCACGGCGCCGGCGAGCATCCGCATGGAAACCAACTGCGGCGGACCTTCCAAATGGCCGAGAAATCCCCAGACCGCGATGACAATCAACAGAATGCCCAGTGCCGCCGGACCGGTCTGTGTGGCCAGTCGCAACATCACCGGATGCCCGCAGAGAATCAGGGCGGCGACGAAACCGAACGAGGCTCCGTCCAACCTGCGACCCAACAGATACACGGCCCAGACCGCGAAGCACTCCAAGACCAGCGACAACACGCGCCAACTGCCAAGCTGGTCCGATCCCAGGTTCGGCGCGGTCAGCGCCAGCAGCCACGATGACAACGGCGGCTGATACGCATAGCCGCTTCCCAAACCGCTTCGGCCGGGTTCCAGCCACTCCTTGATGTCGATGGCGGAAGCAACGTCGAGTGCGCGGAGTCCCCAGCCGGCGGCCGTGTCGCCGAGTTCCGCGCCGAGGACCGCGGCCAGACACGGAATCATTGCCGTCAGCACGACGAGAGGGCCAAACACGCTCGCGCCCCTCAACGAGGGAAACAGGCGTGTCCGGGGATCGGACGCCAGTCGCAGCAGTTGCGAGTCATCGAGTGGCTGTGCCATCAGTCTGCTTCAACGGTCTTTCCGGGTTGCACTGGGGTCGCACCTATTTTTTTGACGCACACACTCTGTCACGAAGGTCGGTTGGCGTCGCGCTCTCCGCGCTTCCAACGGATGATGTCATCAAGGATTTCTCCGAGTGTCATCGATGGTTTGAAGCCGATGATGGCCTCCAATCGCGAGACGTCGGGGACACGCCGGCGGACATCCTCGAAGTCGTCGCCATAGGCATCCCGATAAGCCAGATACTGGACCGCGATCCGCGGATCAATTCGCTGAATGATCTGGTTCGCCAGGTCGCGAATCGAGACCGGCTCGTCGCTGCCGATGTTGTACACCGACCCCTGCGCCGCGGGGGTGTCGACGAGGCGGATGATCGCGCTGACCACTTCCTTCACATGCGCGAAACAACGCACCTGTTCGCCGTCGTCATAGACGACCACCGGGCCTCCCTTCAATGCCTGGTCGACGAATCGCGGGATCACCATGCCATAGTGACCCACCTGGCGCGGACCGACCACGTTGAAGAACCGGCCGATTACGACCGGCAGTCCAAACTTCCGGTGGTACGCCAATGCCAGAAATTCATCGATCGCCTTGGAGCAGCCATAGGCCCAGCGGGGACGCGACGTCGGACCAAAGTGCAGGTCGTCCTCTTCGGTGAAACGTTCCTTCGGATTCTTCCCGTAAACTTCGCTGGTGGATGCGAGAAACACCCGTTGCTTGGCCGCGGCCGCCGATCGCAGCAGGATCTCGGTCGGATAGATGTTGGTCTCGATCGTGCGAACGGGATCGTCCGCCACCAGCTTGACCCCCACGGCGGCGGCCAGGTGATAGATCACGTCCACACCGACGGTCGTTTCCGATAGCAGGACGGGATCGGTGATCGACCCGTTGCGAATCGAGAGACGCGGATGTCCCGCCACGAGACTGAGGTTCTCCTGACGGCCGGTGGACAGGTTGTCCAGCACGATCACTTCGTGTCCCTGTTCCAGCAAACGCTCCGTCAGGTGACTTCCGATGAAGCCCGCACCGCCCGTCACCAAACACCGCGCCATTCCTCGTTCCTTTGCGTGTGAACCCGCCCTGCCCAAGGCCGAGACGATACCGGATGCCACTCGGGTTGAACACGCAGCGCGTTTTCAACGCCGTTGATTGACGTGCTCAATGCTGTTGACTGACGTCGGGGAACTATACTTCCCGCGGTGGGAATTGACCGGTTCGGCTCGTCCCGTCGGCGGAGCGACGGGACTACAGTAGTTCCGTAGCTCGGACGCCTCGTCCGAGCGAATCTCAACGGGAAAAGCCACGGACGAGGCGTCCGTGCTACGGCTCTTTCAACCGACGGCTACGATTCGCGCGCCTGCTTCATCAGCTCGACATATTGACTGGCGAGTGAAGTGATCCGCGCAAAGTCGCCGCGTTCGATGGCGTCCTTCTCAACAAGCTGGCCACCGAGTCCCACGGCGCAGGCTCCGGCTTTGACGAACTCTTTCAGGGTCTGCAGGTTCACGCCGCCGGTGGGCATGATCCGAACCTGTGGCAACGGGCCCTTCAATGCTTTGAGGTACGCCGGACCGCCGATGTCCGCCGGGAACAGCTTCACGATGTCCGCCCCCGCCTCCCATGCCGTCAGGACTTCGGTCGGAGTGTAGGCTCCCGGCATGATCCCCTTGTCGTATCGGAGCGCCAGCTTGATGACGTCCAGGTTCACGGTCGGCGACACCAGGAATTCGGCCCCGGCCAGAATCGCCGTGCGGGCGGTTTCCGGGTCCAACACGGTCCCCGCGCCGACGAGCACGTGCTTGCCCAGTTCTTTCTTCACCGCCGAAATCACCTCGACCACACCCGGCGTGGTGAACGTGACTTCGATGATGTCGACCCCGCCCTCGTAGAGCGCACGGGCGACGCTGACCAACTGGGAACTCGACGAAGCCCGGATGATCGCGACCAGTCCGCGATCCAACACGCGCTGCAGATTTTCGTGACGACTCATGGGGATTGCTCGTGGAGATTACGCGGGAAGATTGCTCGTGGCCGCGTGCGCCACGATGGATTGGTGTCAGGCGCGGGCGGAGAACTTCTCGGCGTACTCGAGCACCCATTGATCGATCACGTCACGGAATGAACCGAGGTCGATCTGCGTGAGCATCTGGAAGTGCGAGCGGCTGAGAACCTCTTTGTTGCGGATCGCCCCGCGGGCGACCAGTTCCACGATGTGACCGGCCGAGTAGGGCCGGATGACCATTTCGAGCCGGCTGTACAATCGCGTCAAACCTTTGCCGGCACCGGACGCGATGTCATCGCGCGAGATCTTCGCCCCCCAGCCGTCCGTGCCAACCACCGATTCAAAGTCGAAGCCGGGGAAGAACTCGGGCAGCTTCCGCAGACAGGCTTCGATGTGCTCTGACAATTCCAAGCGGGCCTTGGAGTGCAGGTTCTTGAATTCGTCCTCGGTCATCGCGCGTTCGGCGCGTTCGCGGTCGTCGGCCGAACGCTGCCGTTGACCACGTTCGATGGCTCGTTCCAGTCGCTGATCAAAATTCATTCGCAGCCGTCCGTTCGCACCCTGGTCGAGACGTCGCTCGCCAGAAGAGTAGATTCCCGATGACACGATCCTGCCGGAACAAATACCCCGCGGAAGCGGCCCGTGGGAAACCCGTTGTCGGGCTCGGCTGTTCGGCGGGCCGATTCTAGGCCCCCGGCTGACGTCCGGCAATCACCACGCGGGACACGTCGTCCTGTAATGTCTACAAGAGACAACGCCAAACAATGCAAAGTTGCGCTCATCCACCGCGGCTGCGTTCCGGAGGCACCGGCAATTGGTGCTGCGGCCACGCCAAAAACGCCCGTGGCAA
>JAYTIB010000575.1:0-4201 GCA_043732205.1 Schlesneria sp.
CCGGATCTGCCGGCGGCGGGCTGGTTCGCACCGAGGGGGACCGGATGGCGACTCAACTGGTCGAGGAAAAAGGGGGAGCCCCCACGGCGCTGTCGGGACAGCAGGCGCTGGCTCCCGAAGTCTCACTGCTGCAGTTCCGCTATTTCGACGGCCTCGCGTGGTACACGACGTGGGACAGTGAGGAAGCCGGTCGCTTGCCGCGCGCGTTGGAAGTCACGCTGGCATTCGCCCCGTCGAAGTCCCGGCCCGGACCGGCGCTGCGCGTCGCGGTCAGCGGGTCGGCCAACCAGGTCCGCTCGGTGATCCTGATTCCGATCGCCGATCCGTTGCCGCAGGAGTTTGTGAAATGAGAACACTTTCCAAGACAACACATTCGACGAGAACACATTCGATGAAAACCGATTCGAAGACCGCGACGCCGGACCGACATCGCCGCGGCAGCGTTCTGCTGATCGTGCTGGTGATCGTCGCCGTGCTCACACTGGCGGCGTACAACTACACGCACATGATGATGACCGAGTTCGAAGCGGCGACGATGTACGGCAGCGATGTCCAGGCGCGCGAAGCCGCCGATTCGGGCGTCGAGTACGTCGCCACGATGCTCGGCAACCGCACCGATCCCGCGTTGGAAAACCTGCAGCACAATCCGTCGTTGTTCATGGGCAAGACCGTGGTGCCGTCGCCGCGGGCGCGCGGCACGGCCCGATTCACGGTGATCGCGCCGGTCGAGAATTCGACCCGCGGAAACTCGATCCGCTACGGTTTGATGGACGAGTCCGCCAAGCTCAATCTGAACCTGCTGCTCACGATGAAACTCGAAGACGAGCAGATTCACACGCTGCTGCTGAACATCCCCGGCATGACGATCGAGACCGCCGACGCGATCCTCGATTGGATCGACACCGACGACACCAAGCGACCGTACGGTGCCGAGTCGGAGACGTACGAGGGAATGACCCCGCCGTACAAGGCGAAGAACGGACCGCTCGAATCGCTGGACGAGTTGCTGATGGTCAAGGGCGTCACCCCCGCCCTGCTCTACGGCGAGGACGCGAACCGGAATGGATTGCTCGAACCGAACGAGGACGACGGGGACGCCAGTCCGCCGGTCGACAACCGCAACGGTGTGCTCGACCACGGTTGGGTCGCGTTCCTGACCGCCCATGGACGCGAATCCAACCTGCGCGCGGACGGAACCGAAAAGATCCATTTGAACAACGGCCTGCTGACCGATCTGTACGATGCCCTGGAAGACGAGTATGGCGAAGAGACGGCAAAGTTCGTCATCGCCATCCGGATGAGCGGCCCCAAGACGACACCGGCATCGAGTAGCAGCAGCGGCAGTTCCGGCAGCACTGCCAGCAAAAGTGGCGGCAGCTCATCGACCAGCAAGAGCGGTGGTTCGTCGAGCACCAGCAAGAGCGGCGGATCATCGCTGTCATCGAGTTCCTCCAAACAAACGCAGCAGCAACAACAGCAGCAGGCGATGCAGGGACTGACGAAGGCGATTGCGTCGGCGGCTCTCAGCAAGGGGGGCAAGGTGACCCGCGGGGGAATCGACATCACCGCCGGCGGTTCCTACCAGATCGCGTCGATCTGGGTCTTGTTCGGTTCGACCGCCACCGTGATCGTCAACGGCGCCTCCCAAACTTTGAACAGTCCGTGGCCCGCTGATGCGAACCAATTGAAGAACGTGCTGCCCAAGTTGCTTGGCGTGCTGTCGACCACCAACGATGAATTCCTGGATGGCCGGATCAACATCAACCAGGCGCGGCGCGAGATCCTGAAGGGGATTCCCGGCCTCGAAGAAGAGCTCGTGGAAAAGATCATGCAGGCGCAGAAGCTCGATTCGAACGGCCAGCCATCACCCGAAGTGATCCAGCAGCACAACACGACCGGCTGGCTGTACTTCGAGGGACTGGTGGACTTCGCCACGATGCAGGCCCTGGACCCGTACTTCACGGCGCGGGGCGACGTCTACCGCGCCCAGGTCTTCGGCTTCTTCGATGGCGGCGGCCCGGTCACGCGACTGGAGGCGATGGTGGACGGAACACAGAAGCCGCCCCGGATCATCTTCCAACGCGACCTGAACGATCTCGGCCACGGCTATTCACGAACCCAGATGCTGCCGATCGTGAGATGACGAGTCGGATGCGTGAACTCCGTCGAGTTCGAAACAGAACTCTTTGAGTCGAGTTTCGCACACAGGGACCGGGTGAACCTCTGCTGTTGCGCGGGATGAGTCGTGCAGAGTGATCAGACCCACAGCGCCGACCTGACAGTGGTCGTGGCGGTTTTAGCCCGGAGGGCGGCAGATCGTAGCCCACGGCGCGAGCCGTGGGGGATCGTCAGCAGTCTCCATCAGCCCGGAGGGCGACACATCGAAGGACGCTCAAGGTTCATCGAAGTGTCGCCCTCCGGGCTAACGCGACCTCTTCGCCACACAACCCACGGCTTGCGCCGTGGGCTACCACCTGCCGCCCTCCGGGCTGAAGAGTTGTCGCTCAGCCTTCAGCGACGAAACGGCCACATCGCGTCGTCTGTCGAGTGATCCGTACAAAGGCGAGAGGGAGGAATCGGCATACAAGCACGCAGCGCAAGCGAGTGAGTTTTCAGGCACACTCGCTTGCGCAGCGTGCTTATATGTGTGTGAACTTTCATCTGCCGCTCGCCAAACTGAAGAAAGACTGCCGCGCGTCCCTGTCTCCTGTCTCCTCTCAGATATCCGGATTCAGAATATGCCGGGCCCACAGGTACGCGGTCACATTCAGGACGATCGAGGCACACAGGAACAGTTGACCGAGCACCGTGGTGAACAGCTTCTCGGTGTTGACCGGGTCGACCACGAAGTAGTAGAGCGCCAGGATCACGATCGGCACGAGGGCCATGTACAGCGCCGAGCTTCTGGCCTGCGCCGTCTCGGCCATCACCTTGCGTTCCAGACGCTGCATCTCGCGCACCGAGATCGCGATCCGCTCGACGGTCTCGTTCAACTTGCCACCGCTCTCGCGGCTGGCCTGCATGGCGGCGGCGAAGAGCGCAAAGTTTTCGCTGCGCAGCCGGACCCGGGCTTCATCCAGGCACTTTTCCAGCGTCTTCCCCATCTGGTATTCGGCGACGATCTGGCCGAATTCCTGGCTGATCGGCTTGGGGCTCTGCTTGGCAAGAATCTCCAACGACTGCGCCAGCGACAGTCCCGCCTTGATCGCACTCGACAGCGACACCATCGAATCGGCCAACTGGTCTTCGATCAACTCGTGCCGCTGTTCCGCCCAGCGTTTGACGTAGTACCAGGGGACTCCCAGCAGCAACAGGGTCAGCACCAGACCGATGATGGGGATGTCGAACACCAGCGCCATCAGCAGGAAGTGGGCTAGCGACAGACCGCACCAGACGATGATGGTCGCGCGCAGGTGCCGGGGATAGATCCGCAGGCGCTTCAGCTTTTCGCGAAACGCCGCCTCGGTCCGGTCGAGGAACCTGCCGTAGAAGGGCTCGCCCGCCCACACCAGCAGCGCGACCGCGGTTCCAAACAACAGCGAACTGATCAGGGTTTCCAGGGACATTCATCTCCCCTCGTCGCCGTACAGGAATTCCAGCTTCAGCAGATTCTTGGCGATCAGCGAATCGATGAACGTCGGCAGGTAACCGGTCGGGTGCAGGACGTTGCCGTCGCGAAAGTTGTAGATGTCGCGGACGATCAGCGCGGCGCGGTCGACATCGTAGCCGGCGACCTCGCTGATCTGCGACACCTTGCGCTTGCCGCCCGGCATGCGGGTGATCTGGACCACCACGTCGATCGCGCTGGCGATCTGCCGGTGGATCGAGACCACCGGCAGGTCGACCGCCATCAGCACGAGCACCTCCAGACGCTTGATCACGTCGTCGGTGCTGTTGGCGTGGACGGTGGTCATCGAGCCGTCGTGCCCGGTGTTCATCGCCTGGAGCATGTCGAGTGCTTCCGCGCCGCGGCACTCGCCGACGATGATCCGGTCGGGCCGCATGCGCAGCGCGTTCTTCACGAGGTCGCGGATCGAGTATCCGCCGGCCCCCTCGACGTTGGCCGGTTTGCTTTCCAGGGTCACGACGTGATCCTGATGAAGCTGCAGTTCCGTCGTGTCCTCGATCGTGACGATCCGCTCCTTGACCGGGATGAAGCTCGACAGGACGTTGAGCATCGTCGTCTTGCCGGTCCCCGTGC
>JAYTIB010000576.1:0-10771 GCA_043732205.1 Schlesneria sp.
ACTGGGGACTCTCACGTTTTCTGGCACGGTTGATTTGTACTTCGGCGATGCCAAGGTGCCCGGCCAGCGGTTCAAACTCGATGAGGCCTGGTTTTCGACAATTGCAGCGGCAAACTCGACTACCGCCTGGAGGTATGCGGCCAAGGGAACCGTCATCCAAATCCCGCCCCAAAAGAAAGTCGTTGCCAAGGTGACCGTGCATCCTGTCGTCAACACAACGGCCGGGTCCGTGCCGTTACGTGAGGGAACGGTTGAAGTGCTCTTGAATGACAAATGAACTTCCAAACTGTCGGCAGTTCGGTACTCGACGAACAGCGCTTCCATACAAAATGCTCTGCATGGGCGGATACGCATTCCAAACACCCTTGCCGGGCCTGAGTGAGAAATGTTCCCTAAAAGTTTTGCGAAACGACCTATGTTCAATCGAATTCCTTTCTCGGAGATCTTGCAATGAAAACTACTTCGTACTCATTTCCCGTTGCCGTGACCATTTTACTGGGCCTTGTTTTCTCATTAACTGGATGCGGCGGATCTTCTGTTCCAACAACGGACAACTCCGGTACGGTTCGCGACTCGTCTGTTGAGAATAAGTTGCCTGCGGCTGGTGAACCGATTGCCGGAATGGTGTCTGGGGGAGCCACGCCGGACCAAACTGCCTCTCGGCGGTACTCAGAGGCGGTTGCTGTCCTCGCTAAAAAGCGACCAACGAAAGAAACGACATATCGGGATGTTCCTGCCAAAACTCCAAATCGCCGAGGCGAGGTAAGGGACGGCGATTTCTACATCCAATTCGAAGAGCGCACGTTCAGATCACTCGGACAACTCGCGGAACTTGTGTTCAGAGACAACAGCGACGGCTTCGTTTTTCCCGGGTCACTTCTGTGGACGCGCCCCCTTATCGAAGGTCGGTTTGTGCCACCGCCCACCACCGAGTATCGCCCCGTTGTGAATTCGGTGATCGCCGGCGGCACTTCCAATGTCAAACTCACCGACTCAAAGACGCAAGGCCCAACGTTCACGCATAACGGAACGTTTCTTGATTTTCAACGCCAGTCAGACCCAATATTGAAACAGATCGATCGGACAGCCCGCAAACTTAGTATCGATTTTGGCTATGGCAAGAGTCTCGGCTCGGCACTCCTAAACGTCGGGGTGTCCGCCGGGTTTTGGAATAGCAGCCTGAGCGCTGGGCTTTCAAACTCCAGCCTTAAGCAACGCTCGTTCGCAGTCCTTTCGCTTTCCGAAGTCTTTTACACCATCGTTGCGGACATGCCTAATGCGCATGGATACTTTCCTCCAGCAATACTCGATAATGATCGATACCTCGCCCCGCTGGTTTTGAATAAAATGACAGAATATGGTGAGATCGGCTACGTCCGTAGCGTGAAGTATGGCCGACGAGTGATGATCGCCGTTTCGGCAAACGCCACTGAAGAAGAACTCCGGCGGTCTCTTAACTTGGATGCGGACGCTCTTGTGATCAAGTTCAAGGGTGGCGTGGACGATCAGACCCGGAAAGTCTGGGAGACGATGGACGCGAAGGTTGTGGTGATCGGCGGCAAAATCACGCCGGCGCTCGCGGACTGTGTTACCGGCGGGCCAACGAACTTCCTCCACAGCGTCAATCGTTATCTCAAGGACACCGCCGTGTTCGACGCACAGACAGGCCCAGTGCCAGTATCTTTCGAGATGAGATATGCTCACGATAATGAGCCGATGATCAATTACGAGACGCTGGAATTCGCGGGTCAAATCGTGACGGGTAGAAAGCGCGCCGAAGAGACGATCCGATTGACCAAAGCCGTCGAACTCACGGCGACAGATGCGAGGCTGGTCCACGAAGACCCAGAAATTGATACCGACGATTGGACCAAGGTCGATGTGCGATATAGCCTCGCACTCTCTTCAAACAGTCGAGCGGTCGATCTCGCTTTGACCATGAATGCCTTCGAGTGTGAATCTGATAGGAGATACAACTGGGAAACGCACATTCGGACGGCAAAGACGATCGGGCTGTACAAACTGGCGAACGACGATCCGAGGGTGATCCTTTCCATCGACGCCGTTTCGAGGTCAGATTTTAGGGAAGAGATGTTCGGCGGCCGCCTCCACGACTGGTTTAGCTTCCCATCATTCGGAGCGTTGCGCGAGATTACGGTCCATGTCGATGGAAGCACCGGCAATGACGTAAGGGAACAAGGGCTCAAAGCCGAGCTCGATCTTGTCATCAAGGTCGACCGAGAGCGTTGATGAGTCCGCTCAGTTTTTAGTAAATGAAGAACACGAGGACTCACTTGGCGGGGTGGCATGAATGTGCCACTGTCCCGCAAATGGCTGATGGGCCGCTCCTCAGATTGCTGGGTCATCCCAGTTTACATTCGTCTCGGTGACGCTGGCGTCATATTGGACTGCTTCGGAGTCTGCGGAAAAGCAGAGGCTTGGGCGGGCGATCCCAGATTGGCACTGCTTCTCCGCAGACTCCGAAACAGTGTCGCATCTCTTCCGCTTGTGAACGCTCAAGCAATGCCACCCGGTCGATGAGAAGCGGTCACTAACCGGTCGGCGAATGCAGCCAACCAACTGATATCAATGCAAGCCACTCTTCACTTGTCAACGGAGCCGCAACCATGTCAGAAGCGAGAAAGACCACGTCAGTCATTGTCGTCTGCGACTGCGGAAAGAGACTGAGGGTTCGATCGGAGTCCCGTGGCAAACGAGTCCGCTGTCCACATTGTCAGCTAAGCATACTGGCTCCGATCACGGGCTTTGCTCCGCTATTGTCCGATGAGGCTCCGCTTGAGAATCCTTTTGACTTCGGGACGAAGCCGATTTACCGCACGAGGACCATCGGAGCAACCACGCGGACTCAAGCGAGTTGGCTCACAACAATGTTATCGCGGTTCCTGTTCTGCGTGGGGGCGGTGACCGGTGTGGTCGGTGTGAAGCTCTACGACGCGCATACACCGCTGCAACTTGAACGGCCTTCCTATTCTGATCGTGATTATGTGATCAAGAGCAGCACTTATTCCATGGCGATGCAGGATCGCATTGCACGCACCTACCATCAGTCAATGCTGGCCGGATTCTTCGGTGGCTCCTGCCTTGGAGCGGTGCCATATATGTGCGGCATTGGTTATAAGAGCAAGTCTGCGAGGAACGGCTAATCAGTCGGGGTGCAGGACGTAATCGTTGTATGCGCCCGCACGGCTGGGTGACACTACACAAACCAACGACAACGTACAAACGTGCCATTGCTCCGGGGTCCTCGGAGAAGCAGTGGTGTGAGAGGGCGACACCAGAATGGCACTGATTCTCCGCAAACTCCGAAACAGTGGCACGTCTCATTTGCTTTGAACGCGCAAGCAAGGCCACCCTGTCTTGGAGAACAGCAATATGGCAGCATTAGATAAAGCTGGCGGTCATGAACCGGAAGATTCCGGTGGTATGAAACCCGAAAGCGAGGCAATTCGCGAACTCATCGACTACATTCAAAACACCGAGAATGCGGGGGCGGAATATATTGCCGGTGAATGTGCTCATGTTCGCGGCTGTCGAGGTGCCATGAGTGTGGAGGAACGTGCGTCTCGTGCGCGGAACCGGAGAGAGATCAGTGAGCTGGCTCCAATGGCTCCGTTGCTAGGCGGGGCGATTGCGATTCCCATCGCAATACTCGCAGCTTCGGAAGACGTTTTCTGTATCATCTCAATGCTTCTCACGATCATATGGGTAAGAGGTGTATATCCAGCAATTGTCTGTGCCGAAAAAGGCACTCCAGCCTCCCAGGGAACACCCTTGGTCGTTCGCGTGTTCGCAATAGCAAGTATTTGGCCTGTCGTGTTTCTCGTATTCGGATTCATAAATGTTCTCATTCGAGGACAGTTGTTCTATGCCATCCCGGTCTCAGAATTCGTGATCATCGCGGGATGTACATGGCTAGTCCATGTGGTGCTGGGATCGTTGTGTGAATAGCTGTTGTGTTGTACTGTGGCACGGCCCGGTAGTTTCACTTGGGCAATTGCTCGTCGGACTTGATCGTCAGGGTGCGTTTGAAGCCCGTAGCGACTTTGCGATTGGATTCATCGACTTGGCGGATGATGCGGACCGTCATCTGCGGGCCGGTGGTGGCAGGATGGGTCATTCGAGTCGAACTGCCCAATGGAAATGTCCTGCAATACAATCACACCTCCAAAAGCTATTTGGCTCCGGGCGACAAGGTGACGCCCGAGACGAGGCTCGGAAAAACCGGTGGCGTCGGAGCCGGTGGCAGAATTCACCTGCATTTGCAGGCAATGCATTCGCAAGGCTAACTGATCGACATCGACAAGGGGAGGAAACATACGGTGTCGGGAACCGTTGTTTCCTCCCTTCGCCTAACGAGCGGAGGAACCGGACCCGGATATCCTTGACGCTGGGCGTCTAGGAGCCGATACCGCCCGGCCGGCGTCTTTCGAGATTCTGTCCCTGACGGGATCCGATGCTGGCGTTACAGTGCATGCCGTGAAGCGGCAAGCAAACAGTCCCGGCAGCCGATGGAGGAGTAGCAGTGCCAAAACCCGTCGAGACTCGTCATCAAGTTCGGACAGTGAGCCCGTTTCGGCTTGCGCAAATTTCGGGGCCAGATCTCTCAGGAGACCGAGTCCAAAGGCTTGATCAAAGCCTTCTTCGCGACTTGGTCGAGGCCATCCTGGGCGAACTCAGCGCAAATAGACGCCGCGTCATCGAGTTGCGGTTCGGTCTTGGTGCATCGACATATTCGTACACAATCGACGAAACGGCACGAATCCTGAACGTGAGTACCTACCGCGTGGCTGGGATGGAAGCGGGAACGCTCGCTGTGTTGCGGTACCCACGCTTCGCCGAGCGACTACGTCCGTACTTGGACGAATGCTCTTAGGTTGTCAACCGTCGCGAAGGAAACGGTTGAGACATTGTGCGGACAAAACAAAGGCGTCAGCCACGGAAACCGGCTCGGCGGCTTGTTCATCGACGCGTGAAAGCGGCCTCGTTGGGATGGATTGCACCACCGCTCTTCATCGAAACTCGTAACCTCGCCGAGAACTCGGGCTGGTGTGTACAGACGGTGCGGTCTCTCTCGACGCGAATGATTGGAGTCTCCCTCATGTCCAACGCTCAAAAATGTCCGTCGGTCGACCAGCTCCAGCAACTGGCGGTGGGACGGTTGCCCGATCCTCCGGCGGGGAGTCTCGAAGAGCATCTGTTGGAGTGCGATGCGTGTGCGCAGCAGACGGCGCAGTTGCATCAGGCTGACACGTTGATGGCGGCGATGAAGCACGCGGGACAGGCTCGCGTTGATCGGTCGCCGGAAGAACAGGTCCGGCTCGAACGGCTGATGAGTTCGTTGAGTGGTCTGCACGCGGGGCACGTCGAGGCGACACTGCTCACGCCTGCCCCAGGTCCGGGCGAAGTGCTCGTGAACGAGAGCGACGAGGTGACTCGTGAACTGAGTGCTGCGTGGCGGCCGGCTGAAGAGGCGGACGAGATTGGTCGCATCGGTAACTATCGCATTTTGAAGGTGCTCGGCGCGGGTGGCATGGGAGGCGTGTTTCTGGCCGAGGACTTGCAGCTTCACCGGCGAGTCGCCTTGAAGCTGATGCGGCCGCGCGTGGCCTCGACTCCCGGCGCGGCCGAACGGTTTCTGCGCGAGGCCCGCGCGGCAGCGGCCTTGCGGCACGATCACGTCATCACGATCTATCAGGTCGGTGAAGAGGCGGGCGTGCCGTTTCTGGCGATGGAGTACCTCGAAGGGGAAACGCTCGACGACCGTTTGCGGCGCGAGTCACCGTTGCCGGTCCTCGATGTGCTGCACATCGGTCGCGAGATTGCCGAGGGACTTGCGGCGGCGCATGCGAAGGGACTGATCCATCGGGACATCAAGCCCGCGAATGTCTGGCTCGAAGGTAGCCGTCTCGCTCCGCGAGACGAAGCGGGGACTCGGGAAGACGTGCCGATGGGGTCGACTGCCAATGATCGTGCGAACACTGCGCACGCGCTTCCTGTCGCTGAGCGACAGGGCTACCTCGAAGGCGAACATCACTCCCGCGTCAAGCTGCTCGACTTTGGTTTGGCGAGGTCGATTGAGGCGGAGTCGACGCTCACGTCGTCGGGGATGATTATTGGGACGCCGTCGTACATGGCTCCCGAACAGGCGAGTGGCGAGACACTGGATGCGCGGGCCGACTTGTTCAGTTTGGGAGTGATCCTGTATCGCATGACGACCGGCCAGTTGCCATTTCCCGGCCGGAAGATGATGGAGATTCTTAAGTCTCTCGCCACTGTGACGCCCGCCGCGCCGCAGTCGCTCAACCCGGTCGTGCCGCAGGAGCTGTCGGATTTGATCGAACGGCTGCTCGCCAAGGATCGAGACGCGCGGCCCGCGTCGGCTCGCGAAGTGGCGAAGGCGTTGGGCGTCATCGCCAGTAATCTCACGGAGCCGCCCGAAGGCGACTGTAGGATGGGCACTCCTGCCCGTCCGGCTTTGTCCCCCGTTGTCGTTGGCACCGGAAGAACGACGGCCCTCACGGAGCATCAGAGCCAGAACCCAAAGATGACGGGCAAGAGTGCCCATCCTACACGGCGAGTCGCGACGGCTCTCGGTGCCGTCTCGGCGGTGTTGCTGCTGGCGGTCGTGTTGTTCGTGATGACGCGGGGCGGGACGTTGAAGATCGAAGCGGGTGATGGGATCGACGTCAGCGTCGTGAAGGAGCAGGTGACGATCCGCGATACCGTGTCCGGCAAAACGTATGAGGTCTCGGTGGGTGAGAACACGGTGCGGCCCGGTCAGTACGAGATTGTCCTGCGTGATCCAGCCTCGGGGTTGAAGGTCTCGACCGATCGCGTGGAAATTCAGCGAGGCAACAGCACGCCGCTGCGGATCACGTTGCAGGCGGACTTGGCGGCGAATGGACTTCGGCGCGGGTCTCCGGAGTCCGCCACCGACTCCGATCTCCGCGCCGCCGAGTGGGTGCTGTCGATTGGCGGTAGTGTGGCGATTCGAGTACACGGCCAGGATCGCGATGTCGCGGATCTCAAAGAGCTGCCCGTCCAGCCCTTCGCGTTATGGACCGTCAATTTCACAACCAATCAGCAAGTGACCGACGCCGACATGGCGAAGCTGAAAGGGCTGACCAATCTGGAGAAGTTGACGATTTCCAATACATCGATCTCCGATGCGGGTTTGGTTCATATTCAAGAACTCGTCAACCTAGAAACCTTGAACCTGCCACAGACCAAAATCACCGATGCGGGGTTGGCTCGTCTGACAAAATTGACTCGGCTCAAGAGCCTGCACTTGGGTGACACGGACGTCGGCGATGCTGGGCTCGAGCATGTGGCCAAGCTGCCACAACTCGAAAAGCTCTACCTGTGGAAGACGGAGGTTGGGAACGCGGGATTGGCGCATCTGGCAACTCTGGCCAATCTGAAATTTCTGGAACTGGCCGCCACCAACGTCACCGACGCCGGGCTGGCTCATTTACAGGGGCTCAAGCAACTGACGCACTTGACGATCGGCCCGGATGTGACGGACGCCGGACTGATTCACTTGAAAGGACTCACAAATCTCACCGAGTTAGAGATGATTTCGACGCAAGTGACAGATGCCGGACTGGAGCAACTCAAAGAACTCAAGCAATTGCATTCCCTGAATTTGGCCGGCACCAAGGCGATCACCGATATGGGACTCGCGCATCTAATGCCCCTGACCAGCCTCGCACATTTGGACGTCGGTGGCACTCGCGTCAGCGATGTGGGTGTGGTGCGACTCAATGAACTGAAGGGGCTGACGGAGTTGGGTTTGGCCGATACGCAAGTGACTGCCGCGGCAGTCGGCCAGTTGAAGAAGTCGCTGCCGAATTGCGAAGTCCGCTACGGCCCCTCTACCAAAATGCTGGTGGCCCCGTCGGCCAACCGCACGATTCCGACCTACACCGAACGCCAAGCGGCCGAGTGGGTGATCGCGTGCGGTGGGAAAGTGACGCTCAAGCTCAAAGGGGGTGGCAGTTTCGTGGTCTCCCTGGCCAAAGACCTTCCGTCCGGCAATCTCCATGTGTTGCGAATCTCCCTGGACGGTTGCGGGGACAAAGTGACCGATGCTGGACTGGAACATGTCCGAGGACTTCGCGATCTCACGCATCTCTATTTGCAAGTGACGCGCGTGACTGACTTCGGCTTGGATCACGTCGCAGGCTTGACCACTCTGCTCGATTTGCGATTGAACGGCACGTTGGTGACAGATGCCGGATTGGAGCGAGTCAAAGACCTGCCGCAGCTCACAGGTCTTTCACTGGATAAGACCAACGTGACCGATCAAGGGCTGGCAAACCTGGTGGGACTAAAAGCCCTGGGCTACCTGGACCTCAACGGCACGCAAGTCAGCGATGCAGGGATGGAACAGCTCGTGGCACTGCCGGCATTGATCAACCTGGACGTTTCCGGGACTCAGGTCACCGATGCCGGGCTGCGAACCTTAAGTGCGAGGAAAAACTGGACGAAACTGGAGATCAGTGGCCCGGGAATCACCGACGCGGGATTGGAGCATCTCAAAGAAATGGCAGCGCTCACCTTGCTCATTGTCACTTCCGATGGAGTCACCGACGTCGGACTGACGCATCTGGCCGGACTCACTCAATTGGAGACGCTCACGCTGGCTTGCCCCAAGGTCACACCCGCCGGAATTGAGAAGCTCAAACAAGCCCTGCCGAAGTGCAAAGTCACGCGGTAGAGGCGTACGGAGCCTGCTCTGGTCGCACGACGGTCGGCAATTGGTGACGGGGACTCATAACAATTCCGGCCACGGCGATTATCTGATTGACGACCTGGCCCGCGATCCCACGATCCGCTTCTGGAACCCGCTCAGCGGCGAGTCGCTCGGCACGATCCTTGTTCGCCGCTTCAACGATCATCTCGCGGTGACGCCGTCCGGACATTACCGAGTCTCGCCGCTGGAATTCGAGCGTGATCTGGTCTACGTAGTCCAAACTGCCGACTGCCAACTCACACTGACCCCCGCCGAGTTCGAGCAACGCTTTCACTGGAAGAATGATCCAAAGACTGTGGTGTTGAAGAAGCAACCATAGGCGTCCGCCGCCTGATATCCGAATTCAACCGGAACGCGGGGTACTTGAAGTCCTTCACATTCCAAACTTGACTCCCTCAGGCAAGAGTGCGGGAGCGGGCACGTTGCCAGCGCCGCTGTGCAGTTCGTTGTTCGCCTTAGCGAATGGCAGATGGTACATTTCCGACGCTTTCTTGAACCGGTCGTGTCACCCCATTGAACGGACTCCATCACCATGAGACGAATCGCTTCGCTGAGCCTGCTGTTCATCGTCGGAATCACTTTTGAAATTCGGGTCGGTGTCGTGACCGTGGCTGCCGCGGACACGGCGGCGAAGGTTTCGGTCGAGCTTCCCGCGACGGATGACGGGCTGCCGGGGGCCGGGCCGATCCGGCGGTATGACTGGTTCAAGAATCTGTGGACCCAGAAGCGGACCGACTGGGCGGGCAAGGTCGCCAACGATCAGAAGTCGCTCGTGTTTCTGGGGGATTCCATCACCCAGGGTTGGGGCGACGACTTGGGCGGCAGCTTTCCGGGGGTGAAGGTGGCCAACCGCGGCATCAGCGGAGACACGACGCGCGGGATGCTGATCCGGCTGAAGGACGACGTGCTGGCCCTCAATCCGACCGGCGTTGTCCTGCTAATGGGGACCAATGACTTGGAAGAAAATGCCGAGCCTGAAACGATCGCGGGAAACTTCAAACTGATCGTGGCGGAGTTGAAGAAGCACAATCCGAAGCTGCCCGTGATTGTCTGCCAGGTCTTTCCGAGTTCCGAGTCGAAGAAGCGGCCCGCCGACAAGATCAAGAAGGTCAACGATCTGTACGCCGCTGCCGTGAAGGGCGATGCCCAAGTGACGCTCATCGAAACCTGGACGCTGTTTGCCGACGAGAAAGGGGACGCCAAAGCCGCCGAGTTTCCCGACCTGCTGCACCCGAACAAGGCCGGTTACACGAAGTGGGCGGCGGCCCTGCGGCCCATCCTGGCGACACTCGATTTCCTGGAGACGGCCGACGACGACTTCAAGCCGGAGCCCGGATTCGTCAGCCTGTTCAACGGGAAGGATCTGACCGGCTGGGGATTCCGTGATCAGAAGACAATGGAGCCGCAGGCGAATTTCGACGGGAAGCCGGCCAGCAGTGATGGTCGCTACGTGGCCAAGCACGGCCGCATCATCGTGACGACGCCTCCCGAAGGCCGCCGCGTCCAGCAGATGTGGACGACCCGCGAATTCCCCAAGAACTTCACGCTGAAACTCGACTTCCGGGCCACGCCGAACGCCGATAGCGGCGTCTTCCTCCGCAAGCCGCAATTGCAGTGTCGCGACTATCCGCTGGCCGGTCCGTACAAGACCCTGAAGCAGTACCGCGCGCAGGATTGGAACGAGATCATCGTCACGGTCAAAGACGGCGTGGCTCTCTGCACCTGCAACGGCGAGGTCTTGGAAGAGGCGTTCAAGCTCCCCGAGACCGGCCCGATCGGTTTGGAGGGGGATCGCGGTCAGATGGAATACCGCCGGATCCGCCTGATGGAACAGCCGTGAGGCCGTCCGCGGGAAATCAACGACGTAGGACGGATTTCCAATCCGTCCGTCAACTAAACCTACAGCGCTAACCTGACAGTGGAAGTCGCTGTGTTTGCTGTCTTTTCAGCCCGGAGGGCGACAGATGGTAGCCCACGGCGCGAGCCGTGGGTGGA
>JAYTIB010000577.1:0-1500 GCA_043732205.1 Schlesneria sp.
TTGGCGCAGGTCTTCGCGATGCAGTTCCATGAGGCCCGGCTGATGCCCGATCGTCGCCACGTCCTTGAGCGTGACTTTGGCCCCGGTCAATGAGTGAATCGGAAACGAGGCCAAATCCTGTTCGCGGGCGGAAGCATCGGGTGCCACCAGCACGCGCACGTTGTAAGTGCGATCGCCCTTGAGCAAGTACGAGGCGACGGTCCCCAGCTTCGCGGAGTGAATCGCCGATCCCAGTGACCTCGGAGTGAGGCCCACACGGGCGGCTTCGGACGGGAGCGTCTGAATCCGCAGCGACGGTCCGGCGACCACGAGGCCATCATTCACATCGACGACACCGGGAATTGTTTCGATCGCCTTCGCGATTTCCTCCGCCTTCTCTTTGAGCACGTTGGCATCCGTCGAGAAAATTTTGAGCTCGACCGGATGCGGAGTCCAAGTCAGGTCGCCGATCAAGTCGCTGAGCACGCCCGGAAACTCCAGATGCAATGCCGGTTCGGCGGCGTGCAGCTTGTCGCGCAGTTCGGTGATGACCTCCTCGGTGTGGCGGCTGCGTTTTTGCTTCAGCTTCACCAGAAAGTCGCCCGTGTTCGGCTCGGCAATGGCCAGAGCCAACCGAGCACCGGTCCGCCGCGAGAACCCTTCGATCTCCGGAATCGTGTTGATGATTTCCTCGACGTGCATCAGCATCCGATTCGTCTCCGTCAGGCTGGTGCCGGGACGCGAAAAATAGTCGATGACGAACGCCCCCTCGTCCTGCGCCGGAAGGAAGTCGGATTCCATCTGTCGATACAACCAAATCCCACCCACAGCAAAAAACGCCATGACGATTACGGACACCCACGGATACCGCAGCGCGCGCCGCATGACCCAGGCGTAGGCCGCGATGATGCGGCGCAGAATCGGTCCGCCTTGTTCCATTTCAGCGTGCGTCGCGCCCGTGGGTCGCCGAATGACCATCCACGCCGTGACCGGAGTCCAGGTCACGGCCATCACCAGTGAAATCAGCAGCGCGATGACCATCGTCATCGCCAGCGCCCGGAAGAACACGCCCGCCACGCCGTCCAAAAACGCCAGTGGAATGAAGACCACGACCGGCGTCAGCGTACTGCCGACCAGGGCCGGGCCAACTTCCCGAATGGCCAGCCCGACACCCTCGGCGGGCGAATGCCCGGCGAGGACTTTGGTAAAGATGGCCTCCACGACCACGATGGCATCGTCGATGACGAGACCCACCACAGCGGCGATGCCTCCCAGCGTCATCAGGTTGAAACTCATGCCGAGCAGCCGCATGCCAATGAGCGTCAGCAGCACGGTCACGGGGATCACGGTTGCGGCCACGGCCGTCACCGCCACGTTCCGCAGAAAGGCATACAGCACCAGAACCGACAGCACGAGACCAATGAGAATGCTCTCCCAGACGCTCTTCACTCCTTCCCGGACGAACTGCGACTGGTCGTAAAAGAAGTTGAGCTTCATGTCGGGAGGCAGGTCTTTCCGGAG
>JAYTIB010000578.1:0-10745 GCA_043732205.1 Schlesneria sp.
ATGGCGCGACAGGCGGTGTCGGGGCAGGGGGAGTTGCCGCGCGTCACGATCTCGATCAATCGCGAATTGACCGAGCGTGAACTGAACAAACTGGTCGCGACCCTCCTGAAGCCGTTGCGTGAATCCGGCACCGATTACACCCTGCTTTCGAACGACGGCCGCACGCTGTGTCGACTGGCACGGATCAGCAACATCGCGTCGCTGCGCGAGAGCCTGGCGACGCACTTCAGCATCCCCGCCGACGATGTGCAGTTCGATCCGGATGCCTCCACAATCAAGGTCGAACTCGCGCCGTGACATGTGCGGTCGCGGTCTGCTTTGGTAGCTGAATTCGCAAGAATTCAGCCGTTGTTTTCACCCGACCGAAACGACAAGACTCCAGCGGGGGGTTTGCCTCAGACCAATGTAGCCTTCATCGCTCCGCGTGAAGATAGCCGAGTGAGTGGAGAGGTCGATGGGGCAATCCGCGTTGAACTCGCGCTCGGCTGTCTTCACGCGGAGCGGTGAAGGCTACTTTGAAGGCAAAGACCAGTACGTGACTCCATGAGTCAAGTTTCAAACTCGAAGGACTCCGGCGATGTCGACGAGGACGATTGGTATGCGAACGCTGTGCTTCCCGCTGTCCGCCCTTGTCCTCATGACGACGGTGCTGTTGATCGCGCGGGCGTCTGATCCCGCGAAACCGAAGCCGGCTCCGTTTCCCGATCCGGTCAACACGGAGGCGGATCTGACCAGCCGTGCGCTGCCACCGGACGAAGCGGCCAACGGGTTTCGCGTGCCGGACGGGTTTCACGTCACGGTCTTCGCCGCCGAACCCGATGTGCAGAACCCGATCGCGATGGCGTGGGATGCCCGTGGCCGGCTGTGGGTCGCCGAGAACTACACCTACGCCGATCGAACCAAGAAGTTCGACCTGAGTCTGCGCGATCGCGTGCTGATCCTGGAGGATGTCGACGGTGACGGCCGGTTCGACAAGCGCACGGTCTTCACCGAGGACGTGCAGATGCTGACCGGCATCACGATCGGCTACGACGGAGTCTGGCTGATGACTCCACCGCAACTGGTCTACATCCCCGATCGGGACCACGACGACAAACCGGACGGCGCTCCGATCGTGATGCTCGACGGATTCACCCCCGCGACCGACAACCATCACACGTTCGCCAACGGCCTGAAGTGGGGCCCCGATGGCTGGCTCTACGGTCGTTGCGGCGCCTCCAGTCCCGGACGACTCGGCGCGCCCGGAACACCGGATGAAAAGCGCGTCCCGTTGTTCGGCGGAGTCTGGCGGTATCGACCCGATCGCGCTGCCCTGACTCCTGTCCCCTCTCCCCCGTCTTCGGGGGAGAGGGCTAGGGTGAGGGGGCCGAGCGCTGAGGGCGCTCCCCAACGTCAATCAGCCGAAGGAAGAACCCCTCACCCCAACCCTCTCCCGACCACCGAAGCGGCGGTGCCCGAGGCGAGGGGCGAGGGGGCCGGAGGAGCTGTCGTCGAAGTCCTCTGCCACGGCACGACCAATCCGTGGGGTCACGATTGGAACGAGCATGGCGAGGCGTTCTTCATCAACACGGTCAACGGCCACCTGTGGCACATGATTCCCGGAGCCCACTTTCGCCGACCGCACAGTGAAGACCCGAACCCCGATGTCTACGCCACCATCGACACGCACGCCGATCATTACCACTGGGACACAGGCAAGGACTGGACTGATTCGCGGAATGTGAAGGGGGAGCACGACCGGCTCGGCGGCGGCCACGCGCACAGCGGGGCGACGATCTATCTCGGCGACAACTGGCCGGCGTCATATCGCGGCAAGCTGCTGACGCTCAACCTGCACGGTCGGCGAGTGAACGTCGAACGACTCGAACGCTCGGGGACCGGATACATCGGGCGGCATGAACCCGACATGCTGTTCGCCGCCGACCCGTGGTTTCGCGGCATCGATCTCAGTTACGGCCCGGACGGTGCGGTCTACATCCTCGACTGGAGCGATACCGGAGAATGCCACGAGCACACCGGCGTGCATCGCACCTCGGGGCGGATCTTCAAGGTGACGTATGGCGAACCGCAAGAGAGCACTCGTCAGGCGGTCCTGCGCGACCTGCACAAACTCGCTTCGACCGATTCGAAAGATCTCATCGACCTGCATCGTCACGGCAACGAATGGTTCGTCCGCCAGGCGCGGCGGGTGCTTGCAGACCGATCCCTGTTTCTGCCCGACGATGCGAATGTCGCGCATCGCAAACTCGTCGAGTCGGAACTGCGGGCCATGTTCGACAACGAGACCGACGAGGTCTTGAAACTGCGCGCCTTGCATTCGCTCTTCGGACTGGCGTGTGACGAATCGTTCCTGCTGAAACAGGTTCGGCATCCAGACCCGCATGTCAGCGCGTGGGCGATTCGGCTGCTCACGGATGACTGGCGGTTGGACACGATCATGGGCGAGCGCCATCCGTTCGCCGCGCCGCAGGTGTCAGAGGAAGTCCTCCGTGAATTGATCCACTTCGCGGGAGACGGCTGCCCACCGTTGTGCTGCCTCGCGCTGGCGTCGACCTTGCAGCGGCTGCCAGTCGACCGCCGTCTGTATCTCGCCGCGCAACTCGCATCGAAAGACGAGGACTACGATGACCACAACCTGCCGCTCATGATCTGGTACGGAGTGATGCCGGTCGCGAAGTCGGACCCGGAATCACTGGCCAAGTTTGCCCGCAACTGCCAGTTCCCGATCACGCGCCGGCTGATCGCCCGACGCTTGGCCGAACTGATCGATGAGCAACCTGAGGCTGTCTGGACTCTGCTGGCCGCTACAGTAAGGGACGGCCGGTTATCCGACGTTTTGCACGGCATGGCCGAGGGTCTGGCTGGCCGGCACAAGGTCAAGCCCCCCTCGAACTGGGAGAGAGTGCAGCAACGAGTCGCCGCGACCGGCGATGCGAAGCTCGGCGACTTGGTGCGGGATCTCAGCGTGCTGTTCGGCGATGGCCGGGCGCTCGATGAAGTTCAGCGCGTCGCGTTGGACGGCAAAGCCGATCTGGCGGCGCGTCGCTCCGCCTTGCAAACGCTGATCGACAATCGCGCCCCCGATCGCCGGAAGATCTGCGAACAACTGCTCAGCGTCCGCTATCTCAACACGACCGCCATCCGCGGTCTGACCGAGTTCGATGATCCGTCGATCGGCGACAAGCTGGCGAAGAATTACCGCAGCTTCTTCCCCGCCGATCGACCCGCCGTGATCGACGCGCTGGTCACCCGCCCCTCGTTCGCGGAACCGTTGCTGGACCAGATCGCGGCCGGAAAAATTTCCCGCCATGAACTGTCGGTCGTGCAGGCGCGGCAGATCCGCAGTTTCGACAACGCGCGACTGACACAGCGGCTGAACGACGTCTGGGGCGAACTGCGGGATTCCCCCGCCGACAAGCAACAGTTGATCGCGACCTTGAAGTCACAATTGACTGTCGAAACGCTCGCGCAGGCCGACAAGCGCGAGGGCCGCGCGGTGTACGCCAAGGTCTGCGCCAACTGTCACCGGCTGTACGGTCACGGAGGTCAGATCGGCCCCGACCTGACCGGCTCCGGCCGACACAACCTGGACTACGTGCTGATCAACCTGGTCGACCCCAGCGCAGCGGTCGGTGCTGACTATCGCCTGTCGGTGATCGTGCTGAAGGATGGCCGCGTTCTCAACGGGATCGTGGCCGCCAAGACCGACAAGATTCTGACACTGCAAACTGCGAAGGAACGACTGTCGCTCGAACTGACGGAGATCGACACCGTTCATGCGTCGCCCCAATCATTGATGCCGGACGGCTTGTTGCAGCCGCTGACCGAACAACAGATCCGCGATCTGGTCGCCTACCTGACGTCGCCAACGCAAGTGCCGCTGCCGCGCGAGCCGTAGGGAACGGCGACAATACCGCGTGAACAATTGACCCTTGAGCCGGGCGGCAAGAAGTGTTCTTCCCGCCACTGGGCTTGTCCCGGTGGCTCGACGGCTTTTGCACTACTTGTTTGCCGTGGTGCGCGAGTAGCGCAAAAGCCGTTGAACCACCGAGGTAAACTCGGTGGCGGGCCATGTGTGGAGTTACCACCTGCCTTGTTGTCTTCTTCTTTCTGTCCGCCATATTTCTGTCGCACAACTCTTCCGAGTCTCTTTCCCGTGTCGCTGGTCAATGCCTCCGCAACCGTGATACTCTTGGAGTCCGCTTCGATTCCCACCCCCGTCCGAAAGAGTCCCGCGTGCGATTCCTTCCCGCGATTTCCCCGCTTGTTGCCGTGCTCGTGGCGTTGGTCGGCGTGCTGTCGCCCGCAGCATCGCGGGCGGCCGAGCCGACGTTTCAAGCCGACCTCCAACCGATCCTGCTGGCGCGGTGCATCAAGTGCCACGGGCTGGAGGAGAAGTCGGGCAACGTCAACTTCGCGGCGGTCGCCGACAATGATTCGGCGGCCCGGCAACGAAGACTCTGGCGGAAGGCGGTCGCTCAACTGGAAGCGGGAGCGATGCCGCCGCAGGACGCTCCGCAGTTGACGGCTGACGAGAAGCAACGGCTGCTCGCGTGGATGAAGCGGACGATCGACGTCGTGAACTGCGACGATCCGGCCAACCGCGATCCGGGTCCGACGGTGATTCGGCGGCTGAGTTTGTCCGAGTACAACCGCACGATCCGCGATCTGCTGGGCTTTGAATTCGACGCGGCCGCGACGGTCGGCATGCGGAGTGACGCGGGTGAGGGGAACAGCTTCGGCAATCTCGCCACGGCGCTCGACATGCCGCCGGCCCTGCTCGAAAAATACTTCGCCGCGGCCGATCAGATCCTCGACCGGTTCTTCGGCACCGAACTGAGTTCCTCGGTCGACGGCCGCATCCAGGAACAGGCACGGATCAGCCGCGAGCAGATGTTCCGGCTCAAGCCGGGCGACTGGCGGAAGGCTGACTATGAGGTCGCTCCGGCGGCAGGTGTTGAACCGCGCGACGCCGCGCGGTCGCTGATCACTCCATTCGTGCGCCGCGCCTATCGCGGTCAAGCCGTACCGACCGACATCGAACGGTTGCTGGCGCTCTTCGATCGCGCGACGGTGTTGAAGAAAAGTTATGGCGACTCGATCCGGGTGATGCTCAAGGCGGTGCTCGTTTCGCCGAAGTTTCTGTATCGCGTCGAGCAGGATCGAAACCTCACAGGCGAGCCGGGCGGCGTCAGCCCCCGGACGAACGGTGATGATCAGGATGTCCGGGGGCTGACGCCGCCCGGCTCGCCGAAACCGGTCAAGATCGTGCCTGTCACCGATCACGAACTGGCCGTGCGGCTGTCGTACTTCCTCTGGTCGAGCATGCCGGATGACGAGTTGCTGGATCTCGCCGATCGCGGCCGGTTGACGGCACCGGGGCCGGTGCTCGAACAGCAAGTGCGACGGATGCTGGCCGACCCGCGGGCCCGGTCGCTCACCGACAACTTCGCCGTGCATTGGTTGCAGATCCACAAGCTGCCGGTCGCTCGACCGAGCACCGAGTTCTTCCCCGAATTCAACGCGAACATCCGGCAGGCGATGTTCGACGAGACGACACTGTTCTTCGACACGCTCCGCCGCGAAGACCGCAGCGTGCTGGAGTTGCTCGACGCCGATTACACGTTCGTGAACGAGGAACTCGCCAAGTATTACGGCCTGCCGGACGTGAAGGGGAAAGAGCTGCAGCGCGTCGCTCTGAAGCCGGACGATGATCGTGGCGGGTTGCTCGGCATGGGGAGCGTGCTGGCGGTCACGTCGCACACGTCGCGAACCAGTCCGACGATGCGCGGCAAATGGATTCTGGAAGTCGTCTTCGGCACACCTCCACCGCCTCCGCCGGCCAACGTCAGCCAGATCAAGGAGGAGCCGAACAAGAAGAAGGACATCCAGACATTTCGCGAGAAGCTCGCTCAGCACGCTCAAGACGCCGCGTGCGCCGCCTGCCACCGCAAGATGGACCCGCTCGGCTTCGCGCTCGACAACTACAACGCCGTCGGCCGCTGGCGTGACAAACTCGGCGATCAACCGCTGGACGTCACCGGCGAACTGCCGACGGGAGAAAAACTGAACGGCGTCGCCGACCTCAAACGAATCCTCCTCGCGCGGAAGGAAGACTTCGCCCGCAACCTCACCGAGCAACTGCTGACGTACGCTCTCGGCCGCGAACTCGAAGACTGCGACGACTGCCCGGTCCGCCAGATCGCCACGCCACTGAAGACCGACGACTATCGCTTTTCAACGCTGGTGATGGAGATCGTGAAGAGTTATCCGTTTCAATACCGTCGCAGTTTTTGAGGGATCTGATTCGACAGGAAGATTTGAGACAGGAAAATGAGGTGCCACGAGAGTTGGGTTTCGGG
Source organism: Schlesneria sp. (assembly GCA_043732205.1). Taxonomy (GTDB): domain Bacteria; phylum Planctomycetota; class Planctomycetia; order Planctomycetales; family Planctomycetaceae; genus Schlesneria. Next base: position 6,363 of record JAYTIB010000578.1, read on the forward strand.
TGCTGAATCACTGTCTGGAATTTTCCTGTCACCAATCTTCCTGTCGTTTGCTTTGCATTGAGGGACGACCATGCCGATCGAATGCCCAGTCAGGTTTCCGCGACTGACCGAAGACGAAATGGGTGAGATCGACTACCGAGTGATGTCGCATGCGTTTGCCACTCAGAACGAGCTGGGGCAGTTGTGTGATGAATCGGTCTATCAACTGAGTTTCGCAGATCGGCTGAGAGCCGCCGGATTCGTGCCCCAAATAGAAGTGCCCATCACGTTGACCTTTCGCGAATTCAGCACAACGTTGTCTTTCGATCTCGTGGTCGATGATCGAGTTCCCTATGAACTCAAGGCAGTGAATCAATTGGTCGACGAGCATGAGAACCAGATGTTGAACTATCTGCTCATGACGAACGCGAGCCGGGGAAAGGTCGTCAACTTTCGTTCGAAGTCCGTTCAGTCACGGTTTGTCAATGCGCCGCTCGATGCGGCTGAACGGCGGCGGTTCGATATCGACTCGACACGCTGGTCGGGCGACCGGACATTTCAGAGACTCGTCACGGAATTGATTCAGGATTGGGGCACGAGTCTCGATCAGTCAAACTATTCGCAAGCCATCGTCGAATGCCTTGGCGGCAAGGACCGAGTCATTCGACAGCTTCCGATGGAGTTGGAGGGGCGCTCGCTGGGCAAACAGAGATTCCTGCTGGCAACCGACAACGCCGCTTTCCGGATCACGACGTTTCCGGACGGTGCGCCGCGCGAGTACGACAAACAACTTTGGAAACTATTGCGACCAAGCCCGCTTGATTGCGTCTATTGGGTTAATGTTGGGAGACATCGGCTGAATTTCCAGACGATGTTTCGGGGAGATCGACAGGAAGATTTGTGACAGGAAAATGAAATTCAGAAGGTGGATGGCTGCTCTTGGGATTTGCCTTCCATTTTCCTGTCATCAATCTTCCTGTCGAAAACTTCCTAAAAGTCGTCGCAACGACACAGCAGTTTAAGGTATGAAAAACCAAATTCATGACGAAACTCCAGCCAATCTCTCGTCGATCAATGCTCCGCAGCACCGGAACTGTGTTGTCTCTGCCGTTCTTCGAGTCGCTCTTCCCTGCGCGGGTCGCTTCGGCCGCCGCTGTCACAGCGGCAGCGAAGCCGCCGGTGCGGCTGGGCATCTTCACCGTCACGGGCGGGACGGTGCTCGAATCGTGGAAGCCGCAGGAAGCCGGGCCGCTGGTGAAGTTGCCGTCGATTTTGCGTCCGCTCGAATTCGCGAAGGACGACATCACGGTCATCAGCGGGCTGTGCCATGCCGGGCGGTCGGACAACCTGAACGCTCACGAACATTGTTCGTTGACGCACCTGACTGGAGCGAGTTCCGTCAAGAAGGAAGGAGGCAAGCTGTTCGCTGATGTCTCTGTCGATCAGGCCGCCGCGCGAGTACTCGGCCGGGAGACGTTGCTGCCGTCGCTGGAGATTGGACTGAATGGCGGCGAGAAGAATTACTCGTTCCGCTCGCGAGACTCCGTCGTGCCGTATGAAGGGAATCCGCGACTGATCTTCGATCGCATGTTTCGCGGCCGGCAGCCGGTCGTGCCGAATTGGAAACGCCGCGCGGAAGCGGGCTCCGTCGAGACTGCGACCGCGCCGAGCAACGAGTCGCTCGACCGCAGCGTGCTCGATCTGGTGCTCGGGCAGGCGAATGATCTGCGGCGCGGGTTGGGGCGCGGCGATCAGCAGAAGCTCGATCAATACTTGGACTCGGTCCGTTCGGTCGAGACGCGGATCGCGTTCATCGAGGCGCGGCAGCGGCAGGACGCGCTCGACTTGGCCAGCCCCGGTTTGTCGAAGCTCCGCCTTCCAGAAGCTCTGCCGAAGTTGGGGACGCCGATCTGGGAGATCACCCGGCCGATCGATCAAGACCCGTCGCGGCACGCCGACTACATCCGGCTGCTGGCCGACATGCAGGTGCTGGCGTTTCAGACCGACACGACGCGCGTCGTCACGGTGGCGGCGGGGAGCGACGAAAGCATGTTCCCCGGCGTCGTCACGGTCGGCTATGAGCGGCATTGCCACACGCTGGAACACCAGGGCAACGCCTCGCGCCCCGAGGACGCCGATCCGATCGCGCGCGAAGCGTGCCGTCAGATTCACGCCTGGTACACGCAGCTCTTCGCCGAGACCGTCCGCAAGCTGCGCGACATCGACGAAGGGGGCAGTTCGTTGCTCGACAACACGCTGTTGCTCTTCACGTCGTACATGGCCGACGGAGGCCACGGTCGCGACGATTATCCGGTGGTGCTCGCCGGCAAGGCGGGTGGAGCGTTGCAGACCGGCCGGCATCTGGCGTTTGACAAGAAAGCCCCGATGGCGAACTTGTACGTCGAGATGCTGAATCTGTTCGGCGTCCCGACGACGTCTTTCGGTGACAGCCAAACGTCGCGCTTCGCCGGTGATTTGAACGGGCGGTTGCCGGGGCTGGTTTGAGGCGGTCGTTCTTGTGCGAACGGCGGTATGCTGCGACAAGGCGGCCATCAAGGAGACTGAAATGCAACCCGCTGATTCGATTGCCGAAGCTCGTCAGAAACGTCGGCACATCGCCGAAGAATCAGGACGGGCCGCATGCCACTGACGAAATCACAACGTCCGCCAATCGATTGGCGAAAGATCGAACTGATCGAACAGCAGATGGTCGAAATTCTGCGTCAGAAAACTCCGACCCAGCGTGTGGCCATGATGCTCGACGCCAATCAAACCATGCGCGCTCTCATCGCCGGACGGTTGCTGACCGACGATCCGAAGATGAAAGCGGAGGACGTCAATCGCGAAGTCGCCCGGAGGATGCTTGATGCCGCTTCTCACACAAGGTGATGTCCTCCGGTTTACGATCGGCGTGTTGGAGCGACTTCAGATCCCCTACATGGTCTGCGGTTCCATTGCCGCCGGCGCATTGGGCAATCCGCGGATGACATTGGATATCGACATCGTCGTGCAGCTTGCCGAGTCGCGGGTCGATGAACTTTGCGGGGCGTTTCCCGGTCCCGAGTTCTACGTCAGCTCCGCCGCGGCCCGGGAGGCGATTCGGCACGGCAAACAGTTCAACGTGATTCATCCCACGACCGGCAACAAGGTGGACTTCATGATCCTGGGCCGCGACGAATGGGCCCGCACCCAGTTGCTGCGCCGCCGGCGCGTTCAACTGACACCCGGCTTGCCGGGTTATTCGGCCAGCCCGGAGGACATCATCATCAGCAAGATGAAGTATCACCAAGAGGGCGGTTCCGAAAAACATCTTGTCGATTCCGCCGGCATTCTCGCCGTTCAAGGTGACCGGATCGATCGGGGCTACATCGAGCACTGGGTCGAGCACTTTGGGCTCACTGAGATCTGGGATGCGATCATCCAACGAGTCGCGGCGAATGAATGAGCAACCTCCATCACGCCATCCTCCGACAACGCACAGAGTGATCCACGTCATGCCCGATTCCACAATGTCCGGTCTCTTCGTCGCCGTCGGTCATCGCGGCTTGCGGATGGTCTCTGCCGATGGGAAGGAATGGACCCATCCACAGACTGGCAAAGAGGGCGAGACCTATCGCGCGGTGAGCTTCGGCAACGGGCGCTTCGCCGCGGTCGGGTCGTTTGGCGGAGCGAACCTCATCGCCTCGACGGTGGATGGTGTCGCATGGCAGACGAGCTCGCGCGACGCCAAGTACGTCAGCTATCTGCGCGGGCTCGGCTTTGGCAAGGGGATGTTTCTCGGACTCGGCGGCGACCCCGGCTCGGTGGGTGATTCCAAACCGTTCGTCATGACTTCTGAAGACGGCCAGACATGGAGCGATCTCACGCCGATTTCGGGCAGGAACATGCTGCGGCGCGTCTGCTTTGGGAACGAGCGCTTCGTCGCGGTCGGCGATCGCGGTCGTCGTGCGGCATCGAAAGACGGCAAAGAGTGGACCGATGCGCCGAACGTCAAGGCGATCGACACGCTGATCGACGTCACGTTCGGAAACGGCCTCTTCGTGGGAGTCGGCCTGCACGGCCTGCGGATGAGCAGCGAAGACGGAGTGACGTGGTCGGAACGGCTCGCGGGCGAAGAGGGCGAGCACATCAACTCGGTGCTGTGGACCGGCGAGCGCTTCGTCGCGGTCGGCCAGGGAGCGACGTATGTTTCGCCCGATGGCCGGAAGTGGGACAGGCAGCCCAACACGAACGCGCCGCTCATCGCCGTGTTCGGCCAGGGTCAGTTCATCGGCTCCCACTGGCGCGGCCGCATCCTGCGATCGGCCGATGCCGTGGCTTGGAAAGACGCCTTCCAAGCCGAGCACCACGTCGAAGCGCTGGCCTTCGGTGGTGGCGACGGCAGCCCTGGATGAATCGTGCTCC
>JAYTIB010000579.1:0-10728 GCA_043732205.1 Schlesneria sp.
GTCATCCATCGCGACATCAAGCCGGCGAATCTGCTGATCGATGCCAAAGGGACGGTGAAGATTCTCGACATGGGGTTGGCTCGCATCGACGGAGCGGTCGGCGGCAGTTCGGAAGGGGCGGGGCTGACGAACACCGGCGCGATCATGGGGACGGTCGATTACATGTCCCCCGAACAGGCGATGGACACCAAGCACGCCGACGCGCGCAGTGACATCTACAGTCTGGGGATCTCGCTGTACTACCTGCTGACGGGAAAGGTCGCGTTTGACGGCGACACGGTGATGAAGAAGCTGATGGCGCACCAGAACGCGCCGATCCCGCCGCTGAGTAGCCCTCACGCTCCGTGTGAGGAAAGCCGAACGTCGCTCGACCCTCGAAGCGACAAGACGTCATCGGGAGTCGATGGCCATTCGGCAATCGTCTTGCGGAGCGAGACGGCGACATTGACGGCACTCGACACCGTCTTCCGCCGCATGGTCGCCAAGCGGCCGGAAGATCGGCCGCAGACGATGACGCAGGTGATTGCCGAGTTGGAGCGGTGCCTCTCCGGCAGCTCGCCAACGGTGGCGATTGAACCGACCTCGAACGCGGTGACGAGCGTTCTCAGTGCCGGAAGCGGGACCGAATTGCACGGGTTCGTCCGACAGATGAGCAGTGATTCGGGGATGTCCGCGACGAGCGCGAGTCCGTCCGGCGCGAAGGGAACTGCGGTGGTCCCGTCATCGGGAGACGGCGAGACGATGATCACGTCGTCGGGTGAGGCGGGGACCGATCCGCGCACCGAGCAAACTTTGGCCATCGGGCAATCGAAGCATCCGCACACACGACGAGCGAGCGTGAAGCCGGCGACGAACACAGGCTGGAAATCGCGGAAGGCAATCATTGCGTCCGCATCTGCGGCGGTCATGGTTCTGGTCGCGGTCGCCGTCGCGGTGATTCAGAAACCACGCGCTCCAATCGAACACAAAGAAGACGGGCGGTCTCAGCCCAGTGCCGTCGTTGTCAGTATGCCACGCGCGGCCAGTCCGCCACGTACAGCGAGTACGCCGCCTCCGGCGATTGCGCCGTTTGATGCCGAGCAAGCCGAGCAGCATCAAGTGGCGTGGGCCAAGCATCTCGGCGTGCCGGTCGAGTACACGAATTCGCTCGGCATGAAGTTCCGCCTGATCCCGCCCGGCGAATTCCTGATGGGGTGTCCATCGGAGAAACTCGAAGCCGTGTTGCAGGGCGTTGCGGATAACACGAACTATCAAGCGAAGGCGCGCACGGAGGTTCCGCAGCACAAGGTGATTCTCACGGGGGCGTTTTATCTTGGCGCGCATGAAGTGACGCAGAAGCAGTATCAAAAAGTGATGGGGCTGAACCCGTCGGGGTTTGGCGGGACGAACGCCGCCTATGTGCCCGACTCAGAATTGGTGGGCCTGGCGGTGGGCACCGATACGTCGAACTTCCCGGTGGACTCGGTCAGTTGGACCGACACGACGGAGTTCTGCGCGAAGCTGAGTCAGAATGAAAAGCTCAAGCCGTCTGGCAAGACAGCGACGCTGCGTGCAGAGACCGCCTATCGCTTGCCCACGGAAGCCGAATGGGAATATGCGTGTCGCGCCGGCACGAACACGTACTTTTGGAGCGGCGACAAAGACAGCGACCTGCCGCCGGTCGGCTGGTTCTACGCGAACAGTGGGAAGCGAACGCACGCCGTCGGCGAGTTGCAACCGAATCCGTTCGGTCTGTACGACGTGCATGGCAACGTGTTTGAGTGGGTCCAAGATTGGTTTGAGCCCGGCTACTACGATCAGTTTGCGAAGACGGCCGCCACTGATCCGCTCGGCGCAGCGGCCAGCCCTACGTCACATCATGTGTCTAAGGGAGGCAATTGCTATTACGGACCAAACTTTTCCCGTGCATCGTTTCGCTCTGCTGGCAATCTGATGTACCGCAACCAGTCTCTCGGTTTTCGAGTGTCGCTGACGGTCGATGCGGTCAAAGCCGTGATCGCCACGCAACCGCGACCCGGCACTGTTCCGTCCGATGCGAAATGACCGGCCGAGGAAGATCGTCATGGACAATCTCCAACGAGGCCTCTCTGTGCCTGATTCGCGCTCCGTTTGATTCGCGCGGAATTCCGAAATTGTCCGCGCGAATCAAACGGAGCGCGAATGGGGAACAATGCATCTCGGAACGACAATCGAGTTCACTGATCACCAACCGAAATCATGGTGAGCGCTATTTCAAAACCAGCATCGTCAGCGACAGCGGCGGCACTTCGAGCGTCATCGTCGAGCCGATGGGACCGTTCCAAGGAAGCGCCGTCACGCTGACCGCGCCGGCCGTCCAGTAGTAGTGGGACGCGGACTTCGGTGCGAAGCCGTCCAACGAGTATGTCGTCGCGGCCGGTCGGTGCAGATCCTTGTTGATCAACAGCAACGTGACCGGCCCGCCGATTCCGCGTCGGGCTGCGAATGCGGACAGTGAATTGATCGAGTCGTTCTGCACGGCCAGTGATCGGTCACCGAACCGGCCGCCTTGTCCGTCGTAGTTGCGGATGATGTCCCAGGCAAAGCGTTGGCTCCCTTCCGGAACGGTCCACAGGTACGCCATATCGACACCCTCGCGGCCGAAGATGCCGAGTACCTCGGCGGCGGCCAACGCGCCGCTCGCGTTGTCGGCACCGCCCCAATTCCACTCGCCGATGCACAGTTGAGTGCGCGGGTATTCGTCGGCGATCCATTTCTTCAGCCGGGGCAGATAGACGAGCGGCTCGACGAACGTGCTGCTAATCCAACTCTCTTCCTTGTAGCTCTTGTCCCACAGACTGCGTGTGCTGCGCAGGCGGAGTTCCATCAGTTTCTCGCCACCCCCCTTGCCTTGATAGACGCCAGTGGCCTGCGGGTAGTAGTGGCAGGTCAGCACATCCAGCAGACGCTTGCGCTTGGTCTTCTCGTACGCGGCCATCTTCCGGAGATACCACGCAACCAGCGGCACGCCGCCGTGAGCCTTCTGATCGGCCTTGGTGGCGTAGTTATCGTTGCCTTGGTCAGCGGCCGAACAGAACAGATCCATCCAACCCCAAGTCACCGGTCCCGCGATCAAGCCGTTGGGGTCCGCCTTCTTCACGGCCTCGCCATACGAGACGGTTCGCTCCCACAGTTCGTCATAAGACAACGGCTTGGGATGCACGTCGCGATGCGTTGAGTTCCACAACATCGGCTCGTTATCCAGCGCGTAGATGATTCGCCGATCCGCCTTGCCATGAATCGGCGCGAGCGTGGCGACTCCCTCGGCGATGAACGCGGGGCCGACCTCGACACTCGTGTCGCGCGGGTCGTTGCCGGCGACCGGTTTGTTGTTGGAATCCAAACCGTTGCCGGCATCGGGGTGATATTGCTCGGTGGTTTTCTGCGCGCCGTACTTCTTCACCGAGAAACCCCAACTGTCGCCGTCCTTGGCGACCCAACCGATGGTCGGGACCGTCACGAAAAAATCGCGACCGGCCGCGTGGTTGGTCTTGGCAGCGGCGAGCCAACCGTTGTCGGCACCGGCCGGCGCGGGCTTGCCGCCGTTCATGAAGTACCAATCGTTGGCGGCATTGTCGCAGCCGAGCTTCCAGTTGTAGCGCGTCGAACGGTTCCCGCCCCAGCGCGTCGAGGCGATGCCCCACGCTTTCAAATCTTCCTCTTTGCCCTCGGCCACGCCGTAGATGTGCTCGCTGATGACATGCGTCTGCTTGGCCGCGGCGATGCGGATCTTGACCGAGTATGCCGGCTCGGGCTTGTCGAGCGGACTGGCCTCATCGGACAGGGCGATCGAATCCACCGCGATCTCGACGATCCCGCCCGCTTTGGTCGGATGAAATTGGATCTCCCAAAACCGCGCCGCATCCATCTCGCTGCCACGCACGAGCATCGCCACCGGCACCAGTACGCGCTGCCACTCGCCGTCGATCTTGTTGGTGTGCTTGTCGCCAATCAGCGCCGCGCGGTTCGACAGCTTGCCCGTGTTGTCCAAGAGTTGAATGGAAACATCCGCATCGGCGTCCCCCCCGCTGCGGCGGACCCACAGGGCGATCGACCGCGCGGCCGTGAGATCAATCTTGGCATCCTGCGGAAACCAGCCGCGCAAGTTCCAACCACACTGCCGGTCGCCGTCCCCTTCGAGATGCACGACCAACGCCCCGCGGCCCTCGCGCCCCGCGTTGGCCTTCACCGTATGCGAGCTTTTGCCCTTGGTATCCCAGCCCTTCGCGGTGGTCTTGATGGCAGACGACCAGATGACAGTATCCGCCGCATTCGCAGCGAACGGTGAAAGCAACACAAGCGTGACAATGGCGCGAAGCATGGCGTGGGCCTCCTGAGCTTGGTGAGACTGTAACCGGAGGCGGAAGGGAGGGGCAGAGTGCCTCGGGAGAAAGAGCCACGGAGCAGCCCGCAGGCCGTATTGCGTGGACGCTCGGTCGGCGATTGTGGCAATGCTGGCACAGTCTCGGCACACTGTGGGCCGGATTTCTTCGACACCACTCGCCGATATTCACGATGCCACTGACCCGCGACGAATTTCTCAAGCGCGCGACCGACTGCGGTCTGGTGACGGGTGATGTCGTTGCCGCAATTGTGGCCGGTTTGCCGGCGGACGCGCTGCCGCAAGATGGCGAGCAACTCGCGCGCGAATTGGTCAGGCAGAACAAGCTGACGAAGTTTCAGGCCGAGCAGATCTATTCGGGCCGGGGGAATTCGCTGACGCTGGGCAACTATGTCATCCTCGACAAGCTCGGCCAGGGGGGCATGGGGATGGTGCTCAAGGCCGAGCACAAGCGGATGAAGCGCATCGTCGCGATCAAGGTGATGTCCGGCGCGGCGTTGAAATCCCGCGACGCCGTGAAGCGTTTTCACCGCGAGGTCGAAGCGGCGGCGAAGTTGTCGCATCCGAACATCGTCGCGGCGTTCGATGCTGACGAGGCCGGCGGGACGCACTTTCTGGTGATGGAGTATGTCGCGGGAAGCGATTTGTCGCAGATCGTCAAGCAGGGTGGGCCGCAGACGGTGGCCAAGGCACTCGACTACATGCTTCAAGCGGCGCGGGGATTGGAGCACGCCCACCAGCAGGGACTGGTTCATCGCGACATCAAGCCCGCCAATCTGCTGTTGGACCAGAAGGGAACGGTGAAGATTCTCGACATGGGCCTGGCCCGTTTCGACGACGCGCTGTCGTCGTCGCCGGGTCCGGTGCGGGAGGGCCTGACCACGACCGGCACGATCATGGGCACGGTGGATTACATGTCCCCCGAACAGGCGCTCGACACCAAGCACGCCGACGCGCGGTCGGACATTTACAGCCTGGGGATCTCACTGCATTACCTGCTGGCCGGTCGCGTGGTCTTCGAGGCCGACACGATCATGAAGAAGTTGCTCGCCCACCGCGACCAACCGATCCCGTCACTGCGCACGATCCGGCCTGAAGTCTCACCCGAACTGGACGCGGCCTTCCAGAAGATGATCGCCAAGAATCCGGCCGACCGGTTTCAAACGATGCCCGAAGTGATCGCGGCGCTGCAGGCGTGCGTCGCCGGAGGAAACGGGAGCGGCGGTCGTCCCTCCGACACCGTGGCGCTGCCGCCGAATCCATCGGCGTCTGACACCGCAGGCGACACTCAGTTTCGCAACTTCCTGCTGGGTCTGTCGGACCGGACCACCGACGGCCGCACGATCGACAGAAGTGACACCACGAACCAGCCCGGCGACAAGCCGGCACCGGCGACGATGACGGAGGCGATTCCGACCAAGGGACGGAAGCCGCTTCAACGATCGAAGCCAATGGCGCGGATTCTTTCGATGAAGACCGTTGGGATCGGCATCGCTGTCGTTTTGTTCCTGGTATCCCTCATCGCGGTTTGGCCGCGGAAAGCCGTGCTGCACGTCCAGATCGCAGAACCGCAAATGGAAGTGGCGGTCCAAGGCACGGCATTTGTCGCCCGGAAACTGGGACGGAACGATCTCCATATCAAACCCGGTGAACACACGCTGGTGGTGACATCAGGTGACAAGACTTTTGAATCGGAATCCGTACTTCTGAAGCAAGGCCAAACCCTGCGGCTGACAGCGGACATGGTCGGCGGCCGCATCCGCCTGCGAGACGGTGACAGGGTCATCGGTCCCGCGGTGCCAATCAAGGCGGCGCGCTCCACGGGGAAGACATTGGATTCTGTCACGGCGGTTTCCGAGGGACACGCAGTTCCGAACTATGCCTTGGAGTTCGACGGCAAGTCGAGCCACGTCGAGATTCCGACGCTCCAGCGCGACGAGCCGACCGACTTCACGCTCGAAGGCTGGATCCAGCCGCGCGCGGAGGCTGTGGCGATCGTCATTCGTCTGGAAGGGAAAGCGGCCAGTCAGATTTACCGCCTCGAAAACAACTGGGGCGTGGTGCTCAATGCGGGCTCCAACACGACCACGAACTTTGATTCTCCGCCAGGCTCTCTCATCGCGGGCGAAACGGTGCATGTGGCGCATGTTGTTCGCGCCGGGAAATCGACTTTGTTCCTGAACGGGAAACCGGTCGGCAACTCCGGTGTTCCTCCGGCCGCCCATTCCACCGCGTCGAACCGCGGCACTTGGATTGGCGCGCAGCCTGCCGGCTCCGGCGCGAAGCTCATGAATTTCTTCAACGGGACACTGCGGGAAGTCCGCATCTCGAACGTCGCGCGTTACCGCAAAGACTTCACGCCCGAGGTTCGCTTCACGCCCGCCAGCGAAACGCTCGCCATGTACCACTTTGATGAAGGCCACGGGGACAAGCTCATCGACTCCTCCGGCAACAACCATCACGGCAAGATCGTCGGCGCGAAGTGGGTGAGGGCAAACGACGCACTCGTGGTCAGCGACGATCCCGACCGCCGCGCGGCCGAGTGGGTACTCAAAGTGGGTGGGCACGTCACCGTCAAAGGAAGCGACTCGGTCATCGTCACCGACAAGTTGCCGCCTGGTCGCTTCAAAGTAAAAAGCGTGCATCTTTCCCACCGGGATGAATTCGTGACCGACAACACGCTTAAGAACCTTCGTGGCCTGACGGAAATTAACGAACTCAATCTCATGCAATGCAAGTCGTTCACGGATCGATCTCTGAAATTGATCGGCACGCTCAAGACTCTCCAGACGCTCGGATTGGTCTTAACTGAAGTCACGGATGACGGGATCAAGGACTTGCGCGGGCTCTCCGAATTGGCGTCCCTCAGCTTGAGCGGATCGCGTGTCACCGGCCGAGGATTGGAGCCGTTGAGAGACTTGCAAAAGCTGCGCGTGTTGGAAGTGTCGGACATCACCTCGAGCGAAGCCGTACTGGACATTGCGAAGGGGGCGTGGCCGGAGTTAAGCAGACTCGGGTTGCCTGGGACCGTCCTCACCGAGTCTGGAGTAACCGCGCTTGCCAACTTGTCGACGCTCTCTCGTCTTGAACTGGTTCTGTATCAAGTCAGTGATGACCAACTACGACGATTGGCCCCACTTCAGAAACTGACCATTTTGTGGTTGGTGATCGGCGTACCGGTCAGCGACGCGGGGTTGGAGCATCTGCGACCGCTGACCAACCTCAAGATTCTGGGATTGCTTAAAACGCAAGTCACCGCTGCCGGAGTGGCAAAGCTGCAACAAGCACTGCCCAACTGCAAGATCGAATGGACCGCCGCGAAGCCGGTGGCCGGCGGCGTTCCCGCGACCAGTCCAGTGGCATCTCAAGCTCGCGTTGTGGATTTGCTCTCGCTGGTGGATCTCAAGCGAGATGTTCTGGCTGGTGAATGGTCGCGTGAGGCGGATGGGCTGATGGTCAAGCAGTTGCAAGACTACAAGAATACGCCGCGCCTCCAGTTGCCTTATCAGCCGCCGGAGGAATACGACTTCGAGATTGAATTCACTCCCAAGACGGGCAACGGGAGCGTGGAACAACTGCTGTCCGCTCAGTCTCGCTCGTTCTCCTGGCTGATGAACTCGGTTCTCAAAGCCGGAGCGAAGGCGGGATTTGAAGAGCTCGATGGGACGAGCCTGATCAGCCGCATGGACGGCAGCGCGATGCGGCCGAAGCTGTTGGAGAATGGCCGCACCCGATTTCGCTCGCGTGTGGAAGTTCGCAAGAAGTCCCTGCGCGGATTCTTGAATGACGAGTTGCTGGTCGATTGGGGCGGCACTTTAACACGACTCGACATCACGCAACGCAATGCCCTGCGCGACTCGCTGCATCTGGGTCTTTCGGCCAATGATCGCAGCGTGACGTTTCACTCAATCACGGTGCGCGAGGTTTCCGGAACCGGCAAGCTGTTGGCGGCCGATTCCGGTTGGCTCGATCTGTTTAGTGGCAAAGACTTGACCGGCTGGGAACGCTGGGCGTGGGGTAGCGATGCTGCAAAAGCAAAGTTGCCGGAAGTCGTCAACGAAGAGGGCCGACCGGCGATCAAGATGCGCGGCGTTGTCAACAGTTACGACACGCTGCTGACAACGGCCGCCGTGTACGAGAACTATCACTTGCGGCTGCAATACAAATGGACGAAGTCGAACACCCCGCTCGCCCTCGTTCGGTACCACCGCTTCAAAGAGGACGGCGGCCGGTGGTGCGAGTTTTATTTGACGACGCGCGACAGCGATCAGCCCGGCTGGAATGGCCAACTCAACTGCTTCGGCGACCGCGTGATCGACAAGGCGGCCTTACGCGACGGCAAGCTGGTGTCGGTGACTCCGAATCAACAATCTCTTGCTGCCAGTGAGGACACGCAGTTCGCCGTCGGTCAGTGGAATACGCTGGAACTCGTTTGCTTCGGTGGCGCGACCCTGCATGTCCTCAACGGCAAGGTGGTCAACGTCGCCACTGCCAGCCGCAAGAAAGACGGCACGGCCGAAGCCCGCGGGCAAATCGAATTGGTCTGCAAAAAAGGCGACATTTGTTTCCGAGACTTGGAACTGCGACAGATCGCTGCATTACCGCTGGAACTCGGCAAATCTGAAATCTCAAATCGGAAATCTCAAATATCCAATTCGCCGTCGCCGTTCGACATCCTGACCTCGCCCGACTACGAATGGTCCGCGCCGGAGAACTTGGGTTCGGTGGTCAACAGCGCTGCCGGTGAGGGGAGTCCTTGCCTGTCGGCCGATGGGCTGACGCTGTTGTTTGATTCCGACCGGCCGGGCGGGCAAGGCAAGACGGACCTTTGGATGAGCCGTCGTCCGACGCTGATTGCTCCTTGGTCGGCTCCGGAGAATCTGGGAGCGACCGTCAACTCCAGCGAGAATGATAAAGTTCCGACGCTCTCGTCCGACGGATTGACGTTGCTCTTTGCGAGTGATCGTGGCCAATCCGACAAGCGATACCGGCTATGGTGGTGCCACCGCAAAACAACTGCCGAGCCTTGGTCGACGCCGACGCGACAACAACTCGAAGTCACCGTGGCCGCTGGCGTCAGCGACTACGAGCCGGAACTCGCGGCCGACGGACTTTCGTTGCTGTTCACATCCTTTCCGCGCGTCGGAACTCACGGACTCGAAGACCTCTGGCAGTGCCGCCGCCCAACGCCAACCGATCCGTGGGGACCAGTGCAGAATCTGGGAGCCATCGTGAATGGCCCCGCGAAGGACATGGACCCTGCGCTCTCCTCCGATGGACGAGTCCTGTTGTTTGCCTCCGACCGTCCCGGCGGACAGGGGAAGGTCGACTTCTGGTGGAGCAGTCGCCCGTCGCTCGATGCCCCGTGGTCAGCGCCGCAGAACCTCGGCAAGCCGGTCAATTCCGATGTGGATGAACTCAGCCCCACGCTTTCCGCCGACGGCCAAACGCTGCTCTACCGCTCCAACCGACCCGGCGGACGCGGCGGCAACGATCTGTGGATTAGTCGCCGCGTGATGAAACCGTCAGCGAACCCGCATTGAACTCCGGGTAGCCACGCTCGCCCAGAGCGTGGGCGAGTCCGTGGAGAGCCCACGCTCTTGGCGAGCATGGCTACAAGACTCTTGTCGAACGGCGGTTCATTGCCGAAATCGTTTCCGCCGATCAATCCTCGACGGTCTTTTCGACCGGTGCCGCATCGGGGTCGACCTTGCTACCTTCGGTCAGTTGTCCCAGCTTTGACACGGCGGACTTGCGGGCCGCATCGAAGACTTCGGCATCGGCCGGTTTCTTCGACTTGGCGAACGCGACCAGGGCCTTGGCCTCGCGCTGCAGCGCGTTGTACACGCTGACCATCCGGTCGATGTATTCCTTGTCGTCGTCCGACAGGTCGGTTTCCTGCAACCGGCGCAGCAGCTTCTTCACCGCTTCAATGCCGTTGATCGTGCCGTTCATCAGGTCTTCGACCTGCTTGGCGGTGTAGACCTCCTTCGCGAAGGCATCGGCCGTCACACCGATCAACCCCAGCGAACTTTGAATGTGACCCACCCCCAGGCCGCCGACCGCCTGCAGCGTGGCATTCGCATCCTTGGCCGCCTGGGTGTTGTTATCCTGTGAGCGGACGATGCCGTAGGTCAGGCCAAACACCAGCAGGGCCACCACGGCCAGGGGCCGCAAAATACGCAGAAATCGGGGGGCGAACATCAAATCGTTCCTTCCGTGGAATCCAATCGGTCGACGGACCAGCGCGCGGGGATGATAATGCCGGCCCCAAAATCGACCAAGAGAGGTTTTTGGGCGGGCCAGTGGCAGACGCGGGGCCGCGATGCGTCCCGTCGGCGGAGCGACGGGACTACTGTAGTCCCGTC